>CAZCXQ010000022.1:0-18679 GCA_964502655.1 uncultured Sphingorhabdus sp. | reverse complement strand
CCTCCAAGCGTTTGAGCACCTGCTCCAGCAACGTCAGCGCCCAACGCCGCTCAAAAGATCGGAAAGCTGTTCCGCGCCGGCGCCGATGCCTTCCGCGTGAACATGAGCCATGGCGAGCAAGCCGACAAGGCGCAGCTGATCGCCAATATCCGCGCGCTGGAAAAAGCCTATAACCGGCCAACGACGATCTTGGTGGATTTGCAAGGGCCCAAGCTGCGCGTCGGCACCTTTGCCGAGGGCAAGGTTGAATTGCACACGGGCGATACTTTCCGGCTGGATACGGACCAAAGGCCGGGGGACGCGCATCGCGTATATTTGCCGCATCCCGAAATCTTTGCCGCATTGGAAGTTGGCGCGCGGCTGTTGCTCGACGATGGTAAGCTTGTTCTGCGGGTCACCGAAATCGGGCTGGAATATATCAATACAATGGTGGAAGTTGGTGGCGCATTGTCGAACCGCAAGGGGCTGAACGTCCCTGACGTCGTCATTCCCATTGCCGCGCTGACCGAAAAGGACCGTTCGGACCTTGCCTTTGCGCTGGAGCAGGGCGTGGATTGGATCGCGATGTCCTTTGTCCAGCGGCCAGAGGATGTTGCCGAGGGCAAGAAGCTTATCGGTAATAAGGCTGCGTTGCTGGCGAAGATTGAAAAGCCAGCGGCGATCGGGCGGTTGGAAGAAATTCTGGAACTCGCCGACGGCGTGATGGTCGCGCGCGGTGATTTGGGTGTTGAGATGCTGCCCGAACAAGTGCCACCTTTGCAGAAGAAGATTGTGTCGACCGCACGGCGCATGGGCAAGCCGGTGGTCGTTGCGACGCAAATGTTGGAATCGATGATCGTATCGCCGTCGCCCACCCGCGCCGAGGTATCGGACGTTGCGACTGCGATTTATGATGGTGCCGACGCGGTCATGTTGTCTGCCGAAACGGCGGCGGGCGCTTGGCCGATTGAAGCGGTGTCGATCATGGACCGCATTGCACAACAGGTCGAAAGTGACCCCGATTTCTATAAGCGTATCCACTTCACCGAGACCCCGGCCGATTCCACCACGGCCGATGCGCTGGCCGAGGCGAGCGGACGGATTGTCGACACCATAGAAACCAGCGCCATTGTCTGCTTCACATCGTCAGGTTCGACCGCGCGGCGGATTTCGCGCGAACGGCCATCCGTGCCGCTCTTGGTGCTGACCGCCAGCCAGTCGACCGCGCGCCGCTTGGGGCTCCTTTGGGGCGCTTTTGCAGTGCGGACTAAGGATATTGGATCGTTCGAGGAAATGGTCGCCAAGGGCAAGCGCATGGCGCTGCGCTATCATTTGGGGCATGCCGGTGGACGCATTGTCATCATGGCTGGCGTGCCATTTGGCACACCGGGTTCAACAAATGTGCTGCACATCGTCCGGCTGACCGGCGACGAGCTGAAGGGCCATTAAAGGCAGGTTGCGCGATTAGGGGAGCAAAAGACTGCTGTCGCCATAGCTGTAAAACCGGTACTCTTTGGCGATTGCATGGGCATAGGCCGCTTGCATTGCCTCGCGGCCCATCAGCGCGCTGACCAGCATGAACAGCGTTGATTTTGGCAAGTGAAAGTTGGTCATGAGGCCGTTGACGGCCTTAAAACTATAGCCCGGCGTGATGAAGATATCGGTGTCGCCTTCAAACGGGTGCACCAGCCCATTTTGGTCGGCGGCACTCTCGACAAGGCGCAGCGAGGTGGTGCCAACCGCGATCAAGCGACCGCCATTTTTGCGAATGCTGTTGAGCCGATCTGCCGTCTCGGCATCAATGCTGCCCCACTCGCTGTGCATGCGGTGGCTTGTCGTGTCGTCGACCTTTACCGGCAAGAATGTGCCCGCACCCACGTGCAGGGTCAGCGTCGCGGTTTCTATGCCGGCATCGTGCACCGCCTGCATCAATTCGGGGGTGAAATGCAGTGACGCGGTGGGCGCGGCGACGGCGCCGTCCTTTTGCGCGAACATCGTCTGATAATCTTCGGCATCGCGCGCGTCGGTCGGCCGCTTGCCAGCGATATAGGGCGGCAATGGCATCGTGCCTGCGCGACGCAGCAAGACTTCGACCGGTTCATCACCTTCAAAGAACAATGTAAAGCTGCCGTCGTCATGGCGTTCTTCGGCCTTCGCCAAGACGCCTTGGCCAAAATCAATGCAGTCACCAACATGCAGGCGCTTTGCATTGCGGATGAAGGCCTGCCACCGGCGCAGATCGATGCGTTTATGCAACGTCGCACCAATTGTCGCGTCGCCCCTGCGGCCGGTAAGCTGCGCAGGTATGACGCGGGTGTCATTGAAGATCAGGCAATCGCCCTTGCGCAGTTTTTGCGGCAGGTCGCTGACCGAAGCATCGACCATGTTGCCTTCGCCACCGACGCATAGCATGCGCGCCGAATCCCGCGGGCTAACAGGCCGCAGCGCGATCCGCTCGGGCGGAAGCTCGAAATCAAACAGGTCTACGCGCATGCTATTGCCGAAGCGGTCAGCTGCCGCTTGGCTGGTCTACGGCAATGGGTTTTTCAGCAACGGGCTGCGCGGGAAATGCGGGCGGTGGGACATTGTCTGCCGCAATTGATGCCTGAAGCACTTTGCTTGGGTTCGCTGGCGGCTCGCCGCGTTCAATGGCGTCAACAAACTGCATGCCGGATGTCACGCGGCCAAAGACGGTATATTTGTTGTCTAGGCTGAACCGCGGTTGAAAGCAGATGAAGAACTGGCTGTTGGCCGTGTCTGGTTCATTTGTGCGGGCCATCGACACTGTTCCGCGCAAATGCGGCGTCTTGTTAAACTCTGCCTTCAGATCGGGAAGCTCCGACCCACCTTGGCCAGTGCCCGTAGGGTCCCCGGTTTGGGCCATGAAGCCGTCAATCACGCGGTGGAAGACAACACCATTGTAAAAACCCTGACGCGTTAACGTCTTGATGCGCTCCACATGCGCGGGAGCAACGGCGGGCAGCATCTGAATAGTAACGCGGCCGCCCGTCGACAAATCGAGCACCAGCATATTTTCAAGGTCCGGCGCAACGGGCGCAGGCGCAGTTGGCGGCGTTTGCGCGAGTGCGGGAGACCCTGCAAGGAACAGCCCGCCTAAAATAAGCGCAGTCAGCTTCGACAAAAATATGCGTGGGAACATCAAAAACGACCGCCTTTATAATTGAAGTGCCGCTGTCATAACGAACGACGCTGTCGCTGTCATGAACGTTTTTCGACTTGCGTCAGGTGGGCGCCGCAGAGGTGAAGGCTGTGGATAAGTTACTGTTGCATAAAGGTGACAGCCCCGAAATATTATTGTCATATCTGCCCAATTTGTTGCGCAAACCTAGGAAATCCGCCAAAGCGCCGATAACCCGGAGGAAATTCAACCCACTTCGTGCATGCGTTGCGTGTGCGATTTGAGTGAAAAAAGCTGGGGAGTTTAACAGCCACCAGGACGCGGGAAACCGTTGGAATGGGGCGCTATTATAGGGGCTATATCGTGAAAAACACACGTATCAGCAATTTGAAATATGCAGCGGCACCGCTCGCACTGGGTCTGGCGTTGATCTCAACGCCGTCGTTCGCCCAGGACGCGGCAGCCGAAGAAGAAACCGGCAGCGAAATCGTTGTTACCGGTTCGTTGATCAGCAACCCGAACCTGGAAGCATCGACTCCAGTTAACGTGGTTAGCGAAAAAGAAATCGAGCTTCAGCAGGCCAACGTTGCAGAAGAACTTCTGCGCGAACTGCCAGGCGCGGTTCCTTCGATCGGTTCGGCTGTTAACAACGGTAACGGCGGTGCATCGTTCGTCAACCTGCGTAGCCTCGGTTCGAACCGTAACCTCGTCCTCATCGATGGCGTGCGTTTGGTTCCTGCTGAACTCGCTGGTCGCTTCGACCTTAACAACATTCCACTTGCACTCGTTCAGCGCGTTGACGTTCTGACCGGTGGTGCATCGACCACCTACGGTGCCGATGCTGTTGCTGGTGTTGTTAACTTCATCACGCGTCAGGATTTTGCAGGTCTCGACCTCAACCTGTCGGACCAGATCACTGAGCAGGGTGACGGCAACGTATTCCGTGCAGACCTGACCTTGGGTGCAAACTTCGACGATGGTCGTGGTAACGCTGTATTGAGCCTTGGCTATCAGCAGTCCGACCCAGTATATCAGGGCGACCGTGATTTCAGCCGCTTCGGTATTGCTTCGGCAAACGGCACCGGCGGTGGTTCGGGTACTTCTGTTCCTTCGCGCTTCTCGCTTCCAGGCGTTGGTACACGTCAGGTAGACAGCTCAGGTACGGCTTTCTTGCCAACCTCAGCGTTCCAGAACTTCAACTTCAACCCATATAACGTATATCAAACACCGTTTGAGCGTTTCAACATGTATGGCGCGGCCCGTTACGAAGTTTCGGATGCTATCGAAGTTTATACACGTGGTCTGTATTCGAAGAACACAGTCGACACCATCATCGCACCTTCGGGTTCGTTCGGTGTGACCGTCGCTATTCCGTTGAACAACCCATATTTGACCACTGCACTGCGTAACAGCTTCTGCTCGGCAAATGGTATCTCAACGGCTGCTTGTACAGCTGCTGCTAACCCTGCTTTGACCCCAGGTCAGGCTGGTTACCTCACCGTGAGCTCGAACTTGTCGCGTCGTGCGGTTGAAGTTGGTCCACGTATCAGCAACTACACAACTGACTTCTTCGATTATCGCGCTGGTGCCAAGGGTTCGCTGACCGATACGATCGATTGGGACGTTTTTGGTTCATATGGCCAAAGCACCAATATCCAGACGATCAAGAACTACACGCTGAACAGCCGCGTACGTGAATCGTTCCTCGCGAACAACGTAAACAGCTGCTTTGCCGGTACCAACGCAGCTTGCGTTCCAATCAACTGGTTTGGTCCAGCTGGTTCGATCACACCAGCGGCAGTAGACTTCCTCTCGGAAAACAGCACCGTCGCAACTAAGGTTTCGATGGCTCAGGTTCGTGGCGTCGTAAATGGCGACTTCGGCTTGAAGG
The DNA here is from genome assembly GCA_964502655.1 of uncultured Sphingorhabdus sp. GTDB lineage: Bacteria > Pseudomonadota > Alphaproteobacteria > Sphingomonadales > Sphingomonadaceae > Sphingorhabdus_B. The sequence continues at coordinate 13,670 of CAZCXQ010000022.1, read as the reverse complement.
CTCCATGGTCGGAAGAACCAGTCGGCTTCGCAATCGGTGGCGAATACCGCAAGTACACAGCGTCGCAGGAATCTGACACGCTTGCACAGGGCGGTGATTTGGGCGGCGCCGGTGGCGCAGCTCCGAACATCAACGGTGGCTTCAACGTATATGAAGCGTTTGGCGAACTTATTGTTCCTGTCGTTCAAGACAAGCCATTCTTCTACGACCTGACACTCGAAGGCGGTGCTCGCTATTCGAAGTACAGCGTAGATGCACCAACGTCGCCAAGCTTCGACACGTTCACTTGGAAGGCTGGCGGTAGCTGGTCACCAATCGAACAGCTGAAGATCCGTGGTAACTATGCCCGTGCGGTCCGTGCACCAAACATCTCCGAATTGTTCAGCCCAGTTAACACTGGTTTGACCAACCTTGCCGATGATCCATGCGCACGTTTCGACGACAATGGTACGGCGATCCGCGGTGTTCCAACCGGCGAAATCCGCGCAATCTGCTTGGCGCAGGGTGCGAGCGCTGGAAACGTTGACTTCATTGCTCAGCCAACAGCTGGACAAGCGAACTCGACGGGCGGTGGCAACCTCAACATTAAGCCAGAAAAGTCCACCAGCTGGACTGTCGGTGCTGTTGTTCAGCCCTTCACTGGCCTTTCGTTGTCGGTCGATTACTTCAACATCGAAGTAACCGGTGCTATCTCGACACCAACACCTGACGATGCGATCTCAGCATGCTTCGGCCCCAGCAATGGTGCTTCGGTTCCTGTATATTCGCCAGCAGCCGGTGCCTCGACGACTGATGCATGCCGCATCATCCGCCGTGACCCGCTTGATGGTGACCTTGCAGGTGATCCAAGCTCGACACCAGGTCTCTTCTTGAGCCTGTCGAACCTCGGAACGCTGAAGACCAGCGGCGTTGATTTCACCGCTGGCTACAATCGTGACCTCGGCTTTGCCGGTCTTGATTTCAACTTCGTGTTGACCTGGACTGACGAATCGAAGTTCCGTGCGGCACCAGGCGCAGACTTCCGTGAGTGCATCGGCTACTACAGCGGAAACTGCATGCCACCTCAGCCAGAATGGCAGTTCAATGCACGTACAACGTTGAACTTTGACGGTATCGATGTTTCGCTTCTGTGGCGTCACATGGATAAGATGAGCTACGAGCCAGGTCAGGGTACCTTGTTCGCTGGCACATTGCCTTCATCGGCTGGTCCAATTGCTGGACAGCAGGTTGACTTCAACCAGATCGACGCACGTGACTATTTCGACTTGACCACGCGTTTCCCGGTCAACGAAAACTTCACAGTGACGCTTGGCGTACAAAACCTGCTCGACAGCGAACCACCATTGGTTGGCGGCGAAGCAGGCAGCACGACCTTCAACAGCGGCAACACCTTCCCATCGTCGTATGACGCACTGGGTCGCCGCTATGTCGCAAGTGCACGTATCCGCTTCTAAGCGTTACGTAGCTAAAAGCTAAAAAGGGGGGCGGGTCTTTGATCCGCCCCTTTTTTTATGGGTTAAACCAAAGGTGTATTTAACGACAGATTTTGCCCGGCCGCTTGCGCCACAGCTTTGGCCCAAATGACAACCTTGCTGATCTCGTCCTGATAGAGCTGCGTGCTGTCGTCATGTTCTTTGCGCCGTGCTTCGGCGTCAAAGCTATCGCCGGTCTTCGCGTTGCGCGAAAAGCTGCGTTCGACCGTGGATGACAGCAGGGCATCGCCGGGGTGCAGACCAAAGTGGGCGCACAGCAACGTCATGGCCTTTGTTGGGTCAGCGAGTAAGGTTTCGCTCTGCACGCTTTGCACCCTATTTCGGCCAAAACGCGCTTCCATTGCCGCGAACAGCCTGTGCTGCGCAAGCCAACCTACTGCAGCGATCTGCAGATCGGTTTGCTGTAGAATATCGTCTGGCGAAAAACCGTAATCGGTCAAGCCGTCCTTCGTAAGCTTCACAAAAAGCTCTCGAACCCAAAGCCGGCCCCACATGCCTTTCTTCGCGATAGACGCGAGGTAATTTTCAAGCGGGGTATAGAGCAACAGCGCGTTTGACTCCGGCGAGAGCGAAAGCAATGTCGGCGCGAGGGCATTAATGACATTGGACGGCTTGATGACCATATGCTCGCCTTGGGTTAGCGGCCGGGCTAACAATGACACTGCCGTTTTCAACGCGTCCACAATGGCCGCCGGCTGTCCGCCCCTCCGCCGCCATCCCGAAATATCATTCAGCATTGCAGGCTCTTTCAATCCGAAGGAGACACCTGCCATGTCAAACGCGTTGGCCAGCAGGGTGGAACAGCAATAGGCGGAATGGAAAATGAAATGCGGTGCAGGGGCGGTGACCGCGGAAGCATCAGTTCGGCGAATAACATGCGGATTTTGCGTGCCAGACAGAAACTCGTCGGTCAGAAAAGTCGCTTTCGCTAATGCCGAGCGGTCCGCCTGAATAAACTGGATCGCGTCGCCCGCTGCGTCAAACCTGTGGGGGTACCAATTTGGATCGCGCAGCACGTCGGCGGCGTTATGTATATCAACCACGTGGCCCCTCTTTCATCGCCAATCATGTTCCGGCAAAACCACTTTTGCCAGCGCAACACTTATGGTAACATAGCGTCTGATGGCAGTTTTGGCTGCTCTAATAGATACTAGGAAGAAGCTATGGCCCAGATTGTCAAATCTTTTTGGAATGCTGCATTGTGCGCGGCAATCATAACAAGCGGAGCAGTTGCTCCTGTATATGCCAAAACGAATGAGCCTGACCTTGAAGGCAAAGTCATGCCTGATGGCGAAAAAATCCTCTGCCGTCGTGTGGCGGAGACCGGTTCACTCGTCCGTAAATCAAAGAAATGCTACACGCGCGCGCAGTGGGACCGCATTGCCGAGGCTGCAAAAGTCAACGCCACCAAAATGCAAAGCGACCATGCTGCAGGTATTGTCGGCAACTGATCCCGGCACTTTCGGTTCAGCTGGTTCAGCAAGCGTTTCAGGCATAATATGTCGGGACAAGATATTAACGCCCTCGTGCATGCCGGGCGCATAGCCCAGCAGCGCGGCGATCTGCCGGCTGCGTCGCAATATTATTTACAAGCCTTGGCGCTACAGCCAGACAGCCCCCAATTGTACAACGCGCTAGGCATGGTCGCGCTTGCGGCGGAGAGCCATGACAAGGCCGCCGAATATTTTCTACAGGCTATTCAGGCCGACCCATCGGCGTCTGTTCTGCGCATAAACTTGGCAACCGCCTACCGCGGACTTGGCGATGATGCCCGGGAACGCGATGCTTTAATCGCGGTGCTGGAACTTGATCAGGCACATTTGACGGCAAATCTGCGCCTTGCTGAATTGCATGAAAGACTGGGCGAAAAAGGCGATGCTATGCGCCGCTGGACAGCTGTCATGGGCATCGCACAGTCAGTTCCCGACCCAACGCCAGAGGTGGCAGAGCTGATCGCAAACGCACAATCGCATTTGGCGCGCCATAGCGCTGCGTTGGGCGATATATTGTCCAACGGGTTGAGCGATGTGCGCCAGGCTGTGGTTGCGGACGACGCACGCCGGTTTGACGTCTGTATGGATGCGGCATTGGGTAAAAGGCGAATTTACGCCAATGAATGCCATGGCCTTCACTTTCCGTTTTTACCGCCGGACGAATTTTTCGCGCGCAAGCACTTCCCGTGGTTGGAAGAAATAGAAGCGAAAACCGACGCCATTGCCGCCGAATTCCGTGCCTTATGGGAAAAACCCGACGATTTTGTGCCTTATGTTGCCATGGAAGATGGCACGCCGGAAAACAAATGGTCGAAACTCGATCATTCGCTCGATTGGAGCACCTTTTTCCTGTGGCGGCATGGCGTGCGGGACGATGCGGCGTGCGCCCGTTGCCCCGAAACAACAAAGGCCATCGAGAGCCTCCCCATTTGCCATATTCCCGGTCGGTCGCCGACGATATTCTTCTCGGTGCTTCGGCCAAGGACGCGGTTGCCTGCGCATACCGGTGTGACCAACATACGGTCCATTGTTCACGTGCCGCTGATCATACCCGATGGTTGCGGTTTCCGCGTCGGGGGTGAGACCCGGCCATGGCAGGTTGGAACGGCGTTTGCGTTCGATGACACGATTGAACATGAAGCGTGGAACGACAGCGATCAACCGCGCGCGGTCCTGATTTTCGACGTTTGGAACCCGCATTTGACCGCGCAGGAGCATGTCCTCCTCCAGCGCTTTTTTGAGGTCTCCAACGCCAGCAGCTACGGTCAATCCAACAACGTTGATTGATCAGGACGCGGTCAGTTTTAACTGACCATCCCCTTCCTCGACCTTCACCGTCGCGCCATCGGGCACTTCGCCACGCAGCAGCAAATCCGCCAGTGGATCCTGCAAATATCGTTGGATAGCGCGCTTGAGCGGGCGTGCGCCGTATACGGGGTCGTACCCCACGCGGCCAAGCCACGCCTTTGCCTCTTCGGATAAAGCGAGCGTGATCTTGCGATCCTTCAGCAGTTTTTGCACGCGTTGCACCTGAATATCGACAATCGGTGCCATGTGATTGGCACCAAGGCGGTGGAACAGGATGACCTCGTCGAGACGGTTCAAGAATTCGGGCCGGAAATGGCCCCGCACGATTTCCATCACTTGCGGTTCGACCTCTTTCACATCCTGACCATCCTCCAACGCGGCGAGATGCTGGCTGCCCAGATTGGACGTGAGGATGATGAGCGTGTTCGAAAAGTCCACCGTGCGGCCCTGACCATCGGTCAGGCGGCCATCGTCGAGTACCTGCAGCAGGATGTTGAAGACGTCGGAATGCGCTTTTTCGACTTCGTCGAACAATACCACTTGATAAGGGCGACGCCGGACAGCCTCGGTCAGGACACCGCCTTCTTCATATCCGACATAGCCCGGAGGCGCACCGACGAGCCGCGATACGCTGTGCTTTTCCATGAATTCGGACATGTCGATGCGGACCATCGCATTGTCGTCATCGAACAGAAATGATGCGAGCGCCTTGGTCAGTTCGGTCTTGCCCACGCCCGTGGGGCCCAGGAACAGGAAGGATCCAAGCGGCCTGTTGGGGTCCTGAAGCCCTGCGCGGCTGCGGCGGACGGCCTTGGACACGGCTTCGACCGCATCTTTTTGGCCAATTACCCGCGCGCCAATCAGTTGCTCCATATTGAGCAATTTGTCGCGCTCGCCCTCAAGCATCTTGTCGACCGGAATGCCTGTCCAGCGGCTGACGACGCTCGCGATATCCTGCGCGGTCACTTCCTCACGCAGCATGGCGTTACCTGCTGCTGCTTCTGCTTCGGACAATTGCCGCTCAAGGCCAGGGATCGTGCCATATTGCAGTTCGCCCGCCTTGGCGAGATCGCCCGAACGTTGCGCCTGCTCAAGCTCGATACGCGCGGTGTCGAGCTGCTCCTTGATCTTGGCCTCTGCCGAAATCTTGTCTTTTTCCGCCTGCCAGCGTTGGGTCAGTTCGGATGATTGCTGCTCCAGATTGGCAAGTTCATTCTCAAGCGTGGCCAGCCGGTCTTTCGACGCGGCATCGCTTTCCTTGCCAAGCGCCTCACGCTCGATTTTCAGTTGAATGATACGCCGGTCGAGCGTCTCGATGTCTTCGGGCTTGGATTCTACTTCCATGCGGAGCCGCGACGCGGCTTCGTCCATCAGGTCGATGGCTTTATCGGGCAGGAAGCGATCGGCAATGTAACGGTGCGATAATGTCGCCGCGCTCACCAACGCGCCATCGGTGATCCGCACGCCATGGTGCAGTTCATATTTCTCTTTCAACCCGCGCAGGATTGAAATCGTATCTTCGACCGTGGGTTCACCAACGAAAACGGGCTGAAACCTGCGTTGCAATGCGGGGTCTTTTTCGACATGCTTTTGATATTCATCGAGCGTCGTCGCGCCGATGCAGTGCAATTCGCCGCGTGATAGGGCGGGCTTAATCAGGTTCGCCGCATCCATCGCGCCTTCGCCTTTGCCTGCGCCAACGAGCGTGTGCATTTCGTCAATGAACAGGATGATATCACCTTCGGCCTGCTTCACCTCATCCAGCACACCCTTCAGCCGCTCTTCAAACTCGCCGCGATATTTTGCGCCGGCAATCAACGCGCCCATGTCGAGCGACAAGAGCTTCCGGTCCTTCAGGCTGTCGGGCACGTCACCATTGGCAATGCGCAGCGCCAGTCCTTCGGCAATGGCGGTTTTGCCGACGCCGGGTTCACCGATGAGAACAGGGTTATTCTTCGTACGCCGCGCAAGGATTTGAATGGTGCGGCGGATTTCTTCATCACGGCCGATGACAGGATCAAGCTTGCCCGCCCGGGCCACTTCCGTCAGGTCGCGCGCGAATTTCTTCAGTGCATCATAACGGTCTTCCGCGCCAGCGGTGTCGGCGGTTCGGCCACCGCGCAGTGCGTTAATCGCGGCGTTCAATCCCTCGGCGGTGACGGCAGCGGTGGCCAAGGCTTTGCCTGCGGTCGTGGTTGAGGCCAGCGCAAGCGCGAGCAATAGCCGTTCAACGGTTACATAGCTGTCGCCAGCCTTTTGCGCGACCTGTTCGGCGGAATCGAGAACACGCACGGCATCATTATCAAGCCCCGGCGTCTGTTGCGCACCGCCGCCGGATACGGCAGGCACCTTCGCCAACGCTGCGTCGGTTTCGCGCAAGGCGGTCGCGGCGTCGCCACCAGCCGCCTTGATTAGGCCAGAGGCCATGCCCTGTTCGTCTTCCAGCAAGGCTTTGAGGAGATGCTCGGGCCCAATACGCTGATGGCTCATACGAATGGCTACGGTCTGCGCGCTTTGCAGAAAACCCTTGGCCCGGTCGGTGAATTTCTCGAGGTTCATGCACTATTTCCCAAATTGGCGTTGCCGCCCCGTGCGAGGCAAACGCAACTCATATCAAGAATGTAGTGCTGCATTTTCGCAACACAAGGCGCACAGATGGTCGAGGCGCTGTTAGCTTAGGGGCACCAGCTGTTTCGTCTCCACTGGTTCGGGGACCGCCGGACCAGCTGCTTCACCTGTGGCGATAAAATGCTCCACATTGTGCATCATGCGCAAGAACGCGACTTCTGCCAAATCATGGGGGTTGCCTTGTTCATCAAAGATGTCGTGGAACCATGCATCGGCAGGGAAATCTTCCAAAGGGCTAATCCAGTTTGCCCACGGCAGATGCGTCTGCGTTTTGCCGCGCACAAGGCCCCAGCAAAACATGCCGATGCGGTGCTTTTGTGCAATTGGCAAAATCGCCTGAAATGTGCTGCCCGCCGGACGCGCCATATATTCGGAACACATGATGGGACGGCCATAGACCTCAAGCCACGCCACGCGCCTCGCAAAATCTTCGGAGTCGCCATAATTGTGGAAGGTGATGATGTCGGAATTATCAATCTGTGCCTGCTGAAGCGGCGTCATTTGATTATGGTCTGACCAATCGCCAATCCAAATTGCACTGGTCAGCGGCTGTATGGGTTCTGCCGCCCGTGCCCAAGCGAAGGCATCGATCATTAATGGTCGAACCAAATCACCCTTGATGCGCCATTCTTCGGGGTCGCACAAAGCAACGTCAGGGCCATTGTCGGGTTCATTCCAGATGTCCCATGCCAAGATGCGTGGATCATGCGCAAAGCGCCCGACAACACCGCGAACATATGCTTCCAACCGGGGGCGTTGTGCGGCGTCCAATAGCGCCTTCATGCCCGGCGCCTGAACCCAGCCGCTATTATGGACACCAGGACGCGGTGCGCGTTGTGGTCCAAGCATAGGATCAGGGTCCCAGCAAGAATCGAACAAAACAAACATCGTCCGGATTTTATGGGCGTTGGCATGCTGCAAAAATGCCTCAATACGGGCCATGAAGCCTTCGGCATCCTGCAGCCATAACAGGTCATGCAAATATACCCGCACAGCGTTCATGCCGACCGATGCGGCAAGCGCCAGTTCACCATCAATCGCGTGCAGATCAAAGGTTTCGGCTTGCCACATCTCCAATTGGTTGATGGCATAAGACGGCGCGAAGTTGCATCCGCTCTGCCACGGTAACGCCGCATACCAGGCGCGTGCAGTAGATGATTCCCACCGTGTTGTCATGTGCGCCCCCTTGCCGAATGCCCGTTCGGCCAACAGTGTGTAACTGCGTATAATAAGCCCCGCAAACTATACGGGGCATGAATAATAAGGAATCCCCTAAACACGCATTTCCGCCAAAATGCGACGAAGCGAATGTACGATATCGTTGCCCGCCGTTACAACGGACGCTTCGAGCACGTTCAGCACATCAGGCAGATTGCATGGAAGGCCTTTCCTTTCGCAAAGACTTGGTTATGCCCGTCTACTGAGAAAACGGACCGAAATGACAAGGTCGCGTCGTGGGGAGAGAATGATGCGTAAATTTTTGTGGGCGTCTTTGGCGCTTGCCGGTGTGGTTGCAGGCGCAGGTGCCTTGTGGGAGCCACTGGCAGCAACTGAATATGAAACCGTCAAGCGGACCTATGATGCCGAGATTGTGCGCGACGAATATGGTGTGCCGCATATCAATGGCGCGACTGATGCGGACACAGCTTATGGCCTTGCCTACGCCCACGCCGAAGATGATTTTTCGACCATAGAAGATGTCGTCGCAATGACCCGCGGCCGTTATGGGGCCTTGGCTGGCTCGGACGGGGCGAAGGTCGATTATGTCATGCATCTGCTGGGCGCGCGGGAAACGGCCGAAAAGCACTATATGGAATTGTCGCCTGAGGTCCGCGCAGTGTGCGAGGCTTATGCCGCTGGCCTTAATTATTATGCGTCAAAACATCCCGGTGAAGTCAGGCTGTCGAAGCTGTTTCCGGTCACTGGACAGGACATCGTCACTGGCTTTGTTCTGCGCGCACCATTTTTCTATGGCCTTGATAATGTCATCGGTGCGCTGACCGACGGCAAGCCGCAGCCCAAAGAGAGCGCAGCGCCCATGACGCCAATCGGGCGGGATCCCGAAATGAACGGGTCCAACGCCTTCGCCCTCGCGCCAAAGCGTATGGCCGATGGCAAAACCTGGCTGATTTCCAATTCGCACCAGCCCTATGAAGGGCAAGTGGCGTGGTATGAGGCGGTGACGCATTCGGGCGAGGGGCTGGATATGGCGGGCGCCTTGTTCCCGGGATCGCCATTTGTGCTGTTGGGGCACAATCGCAACCTTGGCTGGACTAACACGGTCAATCGCCCGGACCTGATTGATGTCTATAAATTGGTGATGAACGATGCCGGCGACAAATATCGTTATGATGGCAAATGGCTGCCGCTAAATTCAAAGCGTGTCTGGTTACCCGTCAAGTTCGGGCCGTTCAACCTGCCCGTGCCGCAGACATTATATCGCTCTGTACATGGCCCAGTTATCAAGAATGATAAGGGCTATTTCGCTATCCGTTATGCAGGCATCGACAGCGTGAAGGCGGTTGAGCAATATTATCGCAACACCAAGGCGAACAATTGGGACGAGTGGACGAAGTCGATGTCGATTGGCGGGATCCCTGCCACCAACTTCATCTATGCCGACAAAACGGGTCGTGTTGCCTATATCTACAATGCGCTCTTCCCCGACCGTAAGCCGGGATATGATTATACCAAGCAGCTTCCGGGCGATACGTCCGCTGCCATGTGGTCCGGCCCTGTCGGCTTTGACCGCTATCCCAAGATTGTCGATCCAGCATCGGGCTTTGTGCAGAACGCCAACAATACGCCGTTTCTGGCGGCTGGCCCGGGTTCGGAAATGAAGCCGGCGGATTATTCGCCATATCTGGGCATTGAACTTGGCATGACCAACCGGGGCCTGCGCGCCACCGCGCTGTTGGCGGCGGATAGGTCGATCACGCCGGAAGAGCTGCTCGCGATCAAGATGGATATGACGTACAGCAAGCAAAGCTGGGTTGGGCCATGGATGGCGTCCTTTGCGGCGTTGGACCTGAAAGACGCGCCGGAGCTTGCCAAGGCCCAAAAGCTGTTGGCCAGCTGGGACTGGTCAAGCGATGGCAAGGGCGATGCCGACGCATTTGCCGAACGGATCATTCGCTTTGGCGCACGCCGGAACTGGCGCGGTGAAGCAATGCCCGATCCCCGCAGTACGCTTCAGGAAGCGGTTGACGAATTCAAGACGCGCTTTGGCAGAATTGATCCGCCGCTTGGCGATATCCAGCGGCTGCGGCGCGGCAATGTTGACTTGCCGATGTTCGGCGGAAGCGATGCCCTGCGCGCGACGACGATGTGGGATGCCGACCAAGCCGATGGCAAGGTCCGCGTCCGGCATGGCGATAGCTACATCATGCTGATCCGTTGGGACAAAAATGGCGGCGTTATATCGGAATCGATCCAGCCATATGGTGCGGCAACCACGCGGCCCGAATCGCCGCATTACACCGACCAGATGAAGCTGTTTGTCGCGGGCAAATATAAGCCCGTCCATTTCGAATGGGCCGACGCCGTAAAGCATGCAAAGCGCCGTTATCGGCCCTGAACGGCGTTTGTCGAAAATGTGCAGCCGCCCGATTGTGTTTGTCCGTTTCGGCACTATTTCTGGCGACAGTGAACATTAGCTTTGGGAGCATATCATGATGCGTAAATTGACCCTCGCGCTGCTCGGCGCAACGATGCTGGTCTCGCCAGCGCTTGCGGCTGATCCCGCGCCCGTTCCGGCATCGGCACTGGTTAAGGAAATCAACATTCCGCATGAGCAATTTACGCTGAAAAACGGATTGCGTGTGATTGTCCATACAGACCGCAAGGCGCCGGTCGTTGCAGTGTCGATCTGGTACGACATCGGCTCAAAGCATGAACCCAAAGGCAAAACAGGCTTTGCCCATCTGTTTGAGCATCTGATGTTCAACGGTTCTGAAAATGCACCTGGCGATTTCTTCCAGCCACTGCAGAATATGGGTGCGACCGATTATAACGGCACCACATGGTTCGACCGCACCAATTATTTCCAGACGGTACCGACAAGCGCGCTTGACCGCATGTTGTACCTTGAGGCGGACCGGATGGGCTATTTGCTCGGCGCGGTAACGCAAGAAAATCTGACCAACCAGATCGGCGTGGTCCAGAACGAAAAGCGGCAGGGCGATACGCAGCCATATGGTCTGGTCGAATATGCACAGATCAAGGGCATGCTTCCTGAAGATCATCCCTATGGCCACTCCACAATCGGATCGATGGCCGATCTTGATAGCGCCAGCATGGACGATGTCCGCGCCTGGTTCCGTCAGCATTATGGCCCGAACAATGCGGTGCTGGTGCTGGCAGGCGATATCGACGTGCCGACCGCAAAGCAGCTGGTCGAGAAAAATTTTGGCGCAATCAAGCCCGGTCCAAAGCAAAAGCCGCTGAAGATTGAAGTGCCAACACTGGCCGCAGCCAAGTCCGAAGTGATGAAGGACAAGGTCGCGACCACACGCATTTACCGCAATTGGACTGTGCCCGGTATCGACAGTGCAGACTCGGTGCCGCTTGAGGTTGGCGCAGCCGTTTTGGGTGGTCTTGCCAGTTCGCGGCTGGATAATATTCTGGTGCGTCAAGAAAAGCTCGCGGTCAATGTGTCCGCTGGATATCAGGGTTTTGCGCAGCTTGGCGGCATAGAAATCGCCGCGGACGTGAAGCCTGGCGTTGATCCGGCAACCGTTGCCAAGCGGCTCGACGAAATCATTGCGGACTTTGTCAAAACCGGCCCGACGGCTGATGAGGTGCAGCGCGTCCAAATGCGCACGGTTTCAAGCCGTCTTGCCGGGTTGGAACAGGTTGGCGGCTTTGGTGGCAAGGCAGTCGCTTTGGCTGAAGGCGCATTATACCGGGGCGACAGCAATTTCTACAAGACGCAGCTTAATGAACTCGCGACGGTAACGCCCGCGCGCGTAACATCCGCCATGGGCCGTTGGTTGACCCGTCCTGTCTATGCGCTAACGGTCGAACCCGGCGAGCGCGCAGCGTATGAAGAAGCCAAAGCACCTGCTGCGCCGAAAGTCGCTGCGCCGATTGCAACGGTAAAGCGTTCGCCAGCGCCAGAACTCGGCACCATATCCGATCTCGCCTTTCCAAAGGTGGAGCGGACCAAGCTGTCGAACGGTATCGAGATTGTCTATGCACAGCGCAACGCGGTGCCGATGACGCAGGTTGCGCTGAGCTTCAATGCGGGCAACACTGCCGATCCGCGCGACAAATCGGGGACCCAATCCCTGATGCTCGCATTGCTTGATGAAGGTGCAGCGGGGATGAACTCCACGCAAATCGCCGAAGCGCAAGAGCGGCTTGGCGCAAGCATCGGCACCAGCGCAAGCATGGACCGGACAAATGTCAGTGTCACATCGCTGTCCGCCAATCTGGCGCCTTCATTGAAGCTGTTTTCCGACATTGTACTGCGGCCTGATTTCGCACCGGCTGAAGTCGAGCGGCTGCGCGGCCAGCAACTGGCGCGTATCCAGTCCGAACTCAACAATCCGCAAGGCATCGCCTTCCGCACGTTGCCGCCCATCTTGTTCGGCAAGGATCATCCATATGGCATTTCCTTCACCGGAACCGGCGATGTTGCAACCGTCAGCACAGTATCGCGCGGCGAGATTGTCGATTTCCACCACAAATGGTTCCGTCCGGAAAAGGCGACTTTCTTTGTCGTCAGCGACAAGCCACTCGCGGAAATTAAGGGCGCACTGGAAGGCAGCTTCGGCAGTTGGACCGCAACTGGCCCCGCCGGCGTTAAGGACATGTCCGCCGCGCCTGCTGCTGCCAATCCGCGTATCATCTTGATCAACCGTCCCGGTTCGCCGCAATCGCTGATTCTGGGCGGACAGGTGTTGGCGACCAAGGGTACTGCCGATCTCGAAACCGCGATTACCGCCAATGAAGCGTTGGGTGCCGGCTTCCTGTCACGCATCAACATGGATCTGCGGGAAACCAAGGGTTGGTCCTATGGCGTACGCGGCAGCATCAACCGTGTCGAAGGCGATGTTCCCTATATCATCTCCGCCCCTGTTCAGGCGGACAAGACCGGGGAATCGATCGCTGCGTTGATGAGCAATTATAAGGCGTTTCTAAGCGACAAGGGCATCACCACCGAGGAACGTGACCGGATTATCGGCGGCAATATCCGCGAGCTTCCCGGCAGCTTCGAAACTTCGGGTGACGTACTTGGTGCTATGCAACGCAATGCCTTGTTTAAGCGGCCTGATGATTATTACGCGACCGTGGCCAGCGCATATCGTGGCATGACTCAGGAAAAGCTCGACGCTTCCATGCGTGCGCTGCTCAATCCGGACAAGTTTACTTGGGTCGTGGTGGGCGATGCCGCCAAGGTGAAGCCACAGCTTGATGCACTTGGATTGCCAATTGAAATGATAACCGAAGCTGCTAACACCACTGCAAGTAAAACAACCAAGTAAGGAGCAAGAATATGGCAGCAGTTGATGGTCAGTGGGACGTAACAATCAAAAGCCCAATGGGTGACCAAAAGGCCGTTTTGACCGTCAACAGCGACGGTGGCAGCTTTTCGGGCAGCATGTCGGGCGGCCTTGGCGCAATGGACATCGCCAATGGCACCGTCGATGGCGACACGTTGAGCTGGGGCATGGACATCACTGTTCCAATGCCAATGCATCTTGATGCCACTGCAACGGTGTCGGGCGATGCTATCACCGGTGAA
>CAZCXQ010000021.1:0-18692 GCA_964502655.1 uncultured Sphingorhabdus sp. | reverse complement strand
GGGTTGCCCATATTGGGCATCTGCTATGGCCAACAAACCATGATGATGCAGCTGGGCGGCCATGTGAGCGAAGGCGACGGCGGCGAATTTGGCCGTGCCTTTATTGAGGTCGAAAAACCCTGCGCACTGTTTGACGGAACATGGGCGACGGGCGACAAGCATCAGGTGTGGATGAGCCATGGCGACAAGGTCACCAGCCTTGCCCCCGGTTTTGAAGTCGTCGCCACCAGCGACGGTGCGCCCTTTGCCTTTATCGCCGACGAAGCGCGGCAATATTATGGCATCCAATTCCACCCCGAAGTCGTGCACACCCCCGATGGCGCGAAATTAATCTCCAACTTCGTGCACAAAATCTGCGGGCTTGCGGGCGATTGGACGATGGCGGAATTCCGCGCAACCAAGATTGCCGAAATCCGCGCGCAAGTAGGGTCAGGCCGCGTTATTTGCGGGCTTTCGGGCGGCGTCGACAGCTCGGTTGCCGCGATCCTCATTCACGAAGCGATCGGCGCGCAGCTTACCTGCGTCTTTGTCGACCACGGCCTGCTGCGCATGAATGAACGCGAACAGGTCGAAACCTTGTTCCGCGACCATTACAACATCCCGCTGGTTGTGGTGGACGCCGAAGAACGCTTCATGGCCGGATTGGCGGGGGTCACCGACCCCGAAAAGAAACGCAAATTCATCGGCGGCGAATTCATCAATGTGTTTGAAGAAGAAGCAAAGAAAATCGGCGGCGCTGATTTCTTGGCACAAGGCACGCTTTATCCCGACGTGATCGAAAGCGTCAGCTTCACCGGCGGGCCTTCGGTCACGATCAAAAGCCACCATAATGTCGGCGGCCTGCCCGCACGCATGAACATGCAATTGGTCGAACCGTTGCGCGAACTGTTCAAGGATGAAGTGCGCGCGTTGGGCCGCGAACTGGGCCTGAATGACCAATTTGTCGGCCGCCACCCCTTCCCCGGCCCCGGCCTCGCCATCCGCATTCCCGGCGAAGTGACCAAGGAACGGTGCGACGTGTTGCGCAAGGCGGACGCGGTCTATCTCGAAGAAATCCGTAACGCAGGGCTGTATGACGCGATTTGGCAGGCCTTTGCCGTGCTCTTGCCCGTCCGCACCGTCGGCGTGATGGGCGATGGCCGCACCTATGACAATGTCTGCGCCTTGCGCGCGGTGACGTCGACCGACGGCATGACCGCCGACATCTACCCATTCGACAGCGCCTTCCTCAGCCGCGTGTCGACGCGCATCATCAACGAAGTGAAGGGCATCAACCGCGTGGTCTATGATTATACATCAAAGCCACCGGGAACCATTGAGTGGGAGTAGTTCATACTCCGAAAACATCGCATTTCTAAGGTTTTTAAGTTTCACATAACTTTCACATCATGAAGAAATGCGTTGATTTTCAGCGCTGCGCCTCATAAAGTTGCACATAAACTTTCACAAAACGGACTCTACTGAGAATCGTAGGGTATGTTGATTGAAAGGTGCAGCTTGGTGGGGTGCTGATGGTCTCTAAGAAAAAACGCTTTGGTGACGATGAAATTCCCATCTTCAACGATGCTTGCATCTATAAGCGAGGCGACTATTGGCATTTTCGCTGGTGGCTTAAGGCTGAGAACAAATATGCTCGTAAGAGCTTAGGTACGACAAATCGTGCAACCGCGATTGATCGGGGAGAATCAGCTTACCTGGAAATACGAGGTAACGCTGAGAAGGGAAAAAAGTATTTCTCGTTAAGCGCAAAAGAAGGCGTAAGACTCTATCTTGAGCATCGTGAGAAAGACATTGCGGTGCGATCAATCGTCAAAGGACGACATGGCACGATCACGACGCATCTCAACCACTGGCTAGATTTCATAGGTCGTGACACAAAGCTAAAGGACTTAGGTCGCACGGCTTGTGAGAGCTACTTTAGCGAACGGATGGTAGAAGCGAAGCGAGACCTAGCTCACTCAACTTTACACAACGAGCAAGGCACCATCAACAGCATGATGAAATACCTATTTCGTCACGACGAAGTGTTGATTGACAGCTTTGATTTCCCAAAGCTCAATCCATATCACGTTGATACAAACCTCATTAAGCGTCAGACGTTTACGCCTTCCGAATACCAGCAAATCATCAAGACGATGCGGACTTATGGATCAAAGGTCAAAAGCAAGCTGGATGATCAAGAATGGCGCATGCGGCAGTTGATGCGGCACTATTTTATCATTGCAGCTAACTCAGGTCTTAGGTCGGGGGAGCAGCAGCAATTGCGTTGGTCTGACATAGATTTCGTCAGAAACGAAAAAGGTCAGGCTTATCTTCAGAAAATTCTGGCGAGAATTCATGTTCGGAAAGAGACCTCAAAGGTCAAAAAACCTCGTGAGTTTCTATGTCGCGGCGGGTTCTACTTTGAACGTTTGAGAGACCTTTTCCCTCCAAAAAGTGCCAATGATCTGATCTTCAGCTTGGACGGTGAGACGCGGCTGACGAACAGAGCGATCGGATATCATTTTGATAAGATCACCGAGCAGGCTGGCATCGCAGATCGTAAGGCCAGAAACATTGTTCCTTACAGCCTTCGCCACTTCATGGTGACACAGCGTGTGCTGAGTGGGCTGTCGTTTCAGCAGGTGGCGGAGATGATTGGGAGTAGCGAGTATCAGATTGGCAAGGTCTATTATCATCTGAACGAGGAGCGTCGCTTCACGAATGCGACGGCAGATTACGTGCGGGACGAGAACGGCAAAATCACGCCCATCTAACTTAAAAGTTTTAAGTTCGCTCCCTGCCCTCCCCGCTACCATGCTCGTGATATAAATACACTGAGAGAGGTCACATTGATGGGGACAAACAACGAGGAAATTGGCGAGATTGAGCTATTGCGAGATGCGGTGGTCGCAGTCGTGGCAATGGCTCGCAAGGCAGACAGTGACAGAGTGAAGCTGGCGATGGACATATTGCTGGCTGGCACGTCGCAACTGGGCACGGTCTTTCAGCAAAGATGCGCTCAGCGAGCGAGTCAAAAACAACCCCGCAAAGCGAAACCGCCAAAAGCCGCTCCTGCAAAAGGTGCTCAGACGCCGAAGCCGAAAACGAGCAGCACTGACACCCCACACAGTCAAAATGACTCTAAGGACCGTTCTAAGGCTGTTTCGTCAATTCAGCAGGGAATTCGTCAAGTTGAGCCATCGCTTGCAGATCAGCAACAAGCATTGCGCGGGTATGTTTATGGCGCTCAGAATGATGAGGTCGCATTTCGCAAAGCTGCGAAAGCAATTGCACGATGAACGACAGGCTTATTGAAAGCCAGAAGCGTCTGCACGACAGTCTGTTTGAACTGTATATGCAAGGTGGTCTGGAACTGTTTCAGGCTGGAACTCGTGGGCTGAAGCGTGAACTTATCATCAAACTTGAGACAAGCGCACTGACACCAGAAAAGGGCGAGATAATTCACTACTACGCTGTCAATCGTTGGGACGAAGATGACGTGTTTGATGAGTGGGGAAAACCGTCTGTGGCGTTAACGGCGGAAGCTGAAGCGATAATCGGCGTGACTAATGCACAGCTTGCTAACTGCCGACCGACGGACGCCGTGCTAGACGACTTTTATAAATTCTTAACATGCTCCACGTCAGCCAAAAATCAATGACCGTAAATATTGATCAAAATCTGAAATTCGCAACCCCTTTGCTGGTTCCAATCTCGGCGCTTATAACATTGCATTTTGGATGTTCAGAAATCCTGGCAGACGCGGTTTGGCCGTAATCCAAATTAACGGGTAGAGCATAGTGTAGATTTATGTTGCAACTTCCTTTGTTGACCGTGATTGATGTAATTTTTACCGAAGGCTGTAATGCTTGGATTTGAAGTTCCAAGACGAATTCGCTCCATACCGAGCTCCATCTCTTTGCAGGCCAGACCCTGAGCATGGAGCGAGCCAGTGCGGGACTAAGCGGCATGGCTGCAGCCCGAGCTTCCACCTGCCTCGTCATTTCTGCCTTTCGCTCCCTTGCCGCTTGCTCGGCTGCTTGTCGCTTCCCTTCAGGAGACGCAGCAAACCTCCGCCGTTCTTCTTGTTCACGGGCTAATCGCTCTGCACGCAATGCCTCTGCCTTCGCCGCAGCTTCCTGAGCCAGTCGTTTCTCGTCCGCCAATCGGCTATTTTGGGCGACGGTCGTCTCAAAGTCGGCAACGTTCACCGTTTCATTGTTTGACCCAGCGCGCAAAAAATCATCTCGCGAAACTGGCACCCAAGCTCCGCGCACCGCTTTTACGTATGATTGCACGCAAGTTGTTGGCACTTGCTGCCCCTTTGCGTTTGTCACAGTGCAGGGGAAATCTGATTTAAGCTGTGCTGACATAACGGTCTGACACATCGTCACTATCGGCAAAATCTTTTCGTGGGTCGGGGAGATGCCTGCAGCGATAATCTGGTCAACATTGATGTTTTTGGATTCTGAAAATGTATTTACGCATTGTTGAATTTCGGGGCTGACTTTAGCCCATTTCTTCTTTGCGTTGGACTTGGCGGATGCATTTGCAATCATGCCAATGAGATCTGCGATAGGACTTGTTTGTTGCCCATATTGCCGCGACTGGGCTACCGCTGGATATAGTGCACTCGTAGCGAGCGTTGCGACACTAGCAGCGTAGAGGGCCGTGTTGAGTTTGCGTTTCATCGCCTCACATCCTTCATATTTCTATCCACGCTTCCGTCGCGAACGTATCATTCCTGAAACGCCTACTGCGATTGTGAACAAGACTATGGCAGCTCCGAGCATATCGCCGATCAAGACAGCCATGACCGCTTCAACATCTGCCTGCTGCTTGCCCATCGTCCACATCAAAACATTAAGCACAGCCGAATTTGCGACTGCGCAAGACACAGATAATGCGATCACATGCAGGCCGTTCAAACCGCTCAGGTCATGATTAATTGGAAAAACGCTCTTGCAGAAGAAAACTGCGATAAGTGGTGCCACGCCAGAAGATATGGAAAGCAGAACCTCGTAATTGAGATCGTTGGGGCTTGCATGGGGCAGTGTAAGATATGCCCCAAGCATCAGCCCTACGCCTCCGCGTACTCCTAAAACCAAAACAGCGATAATGCGAAATGCGGCTGGCAGGAAAATCCAATGTGCGCGTTCAGAAAAAGCGGCATGAGAGAACAACCACATGTTCACGTTAAACACTACAAGCCAGAGCAATGCCACGCCGCAAATGGCAACCAAGCCACGCAGTAAACGCTCCCCAGACAAATTCATGCAGGACGAGAATCCACGATCATTCGCTCAACGCCTTGTTCAAGTTTCTCAATATAGAGCAATGCTGCTTTTGTTGGACGGATGTGCTTAACTCGCTTGTCGTCCAGAGCGACATCCAGAGCGATGATGCCCTTATCCTTCAATGCGATTAGGCGGCGATAGGCTGTCGTTGGCGAAGGGTAGCGAGTATCATTAATCACATCGCTGACAGTCAATGCGATGTTATCGTGCCAGCGGATTATCAAATCATCCAAGAGCAATTCTTCGTCAGCGTTCAGCTCCGCAAAAGGCGACAGGTCGCGGATTGCGCTCATAAGGTTTAGAATGCGGACTAGGGATGAAGAGTTACTCATTTTTGATCCGATTCAATTTACTGCCATTATGGAACTATCTGTAAAATAACGTGATTGCTCCACGAGCAGCATCGTGCTTAGATACTTCCATATTTGAAAACAAGCGCAGATATGAGAAAACGAATGTTAATAGCCGCGGGCGCTGTGGGCTTGGCAGCAATGCCCATCGGAACCATTGCAGCGCTGCCTGTGCCGCAGCCCTTGCCGCAAGTCGGAAGCTGCCCGAGTGGTTACAGCAGCGACTCGCTATTGCACGCCAGTCGCGAGCTTATAAATTTATTGTCTCAGGAAAGTTTCATTTATGGCGGATCGGAATAACGATAATAAAAATGCATCAAAGGTTGGGAGCTACGCAATTTTTATAGCTCTCTTCTCACTAGGATTTTTCGGGCTGGAATATTTGAAATCTGGTTCGGACGACGAGGTGACCCCAAACGCAGTTGCGAAAGATGAGTCGGCTGCATCGCCAAGCGAACCTGCGCCTAAGCCGTCTCAAGAGTTAGACGCGCCAGAATTGCCAGAACCCGAGAAAGCGGAGCCCATGCGAGTGCAGGCTAGTTCTGCAGTTTGCAGAGAAGTGACATCTTCTTCGCAAGCGTTCTTAGACCAAATAGGAGAGTCTATTGGTGTAAGCTCAAACGAAATTGAGATTATTGGAGGGCGTCATCAGTATGCTTCTGACATTTGCAATTTGAAAATTGTTACGCCCATGGGAGTTATGGAATGTAATAGCGGACCTATCTACACGGATGACGAGGGTCAATCTTACTATACGTTAGGCACGGATGTGGGCGTCAATAATTCCTGCACAAAAATGTGATGTGAGAGATTCGGCTTTTGATGAGTAGAAATTTATATAGTTCTATGGCCAAGCGGACCGCTTGGCAGCCAAGCGGGGAGCTTAGCGGGGAAGCGATAAAGTTAGTTGGCGGCGCTCTCAGACTGGAAATTGACTAGGTAATGAGGTTTGCGCCTTCGGAAATGAGTAGCTTTCCATATAAAGCCTTAGCTATCTGTATCGCCTCGTAAGCGTTTGTCGCTGTGACGTACTGCTTTCCAAAGCCAGCTCCTGGTTCATCCTTATAGCGCACTAGCACCCACCACTGCCTTGCTTGTGTCATTTCCTGTCTCCCTATCTCAAATCACGTTGACCGCGTTCGCCAGCTGCTCGTCGCTGACCCAGCAGTAGCCTGCTGTCGTAGCGATGTTAGCGTGACCCATCGCTTGCTGAATTGTTGCCATCCCAATCCCTGCTGCATTGAGACGCGTGGCAAATGTCCTGCGCCCTGAATGACTGCTCGTTTTGATGCCAGCTTGTGCGTAGATTGCTTTGAAACGCAGGCTCAGGCTGACGTTGCTGAAATGGCTCCCAGTGCGTGTAGAGCGAATGAACGCTCTGCTATCGTCAAGCTGGCTGATTTTGGAGAGATATACGTTGAGCAGCTTTCGCAGCTCGTCCGATATGAAGACACGCCGTGAGCGATTGCCCTTCGTTTGATGCCTGCTGAGATTGATCACCTCTACAGCCTTGCCATCAAGCCCGCGAACGTCACCGATCGTTAGCTTTGCTATCTCTCCAATTCGCATTCCAGCGAGAACGGAGAGTGACAGTGCGACACGGTCCCTAAGACCGTTGCTCCCTGTCTCTGCGATACGCATGACCCGTTTGACTTCGTCTCTAGTGAGGACCTTCGCTTTTGCCATTTTACCTGTCTCTCATAAACTTTTCGTATGAGAGAAATATAAATTAATCAGTGCTTTGGTCCTACCGATTTTCTCCAAGTGAGAATGTCTTGGTTTCCAATAGCCTCAGCGTTTTTCATTAACTTTGAGAGATTTGTTTATAAGAAACTTATCATCATAATTTTGGGTATGATTGAGACTTGCGCTCAGATCACCGAACGCATTGTCATATCCAAAGGACGCACCATTTCACCGCAGTATGACCGCCTGTTAGTTTGCGTTGCGCCTGATGTATCGTTGCTCAGCACGCTCCTCGTGCTTATCAAAAGCAACCGCTGCATCGTTGAGATGCTGGAAGCGATTGGCAGCTGACCTGAGCAGGGTCGCTGCGTTGTCACGCATGGTTGGTGCATCTTCTGGAAGATGGGTAAGCTTCTCGCAAAACCCACTCAACTCGTAACCCTGATTTTCGTGCATGAGATATGCTGCTGCACGTTCCTTGCTGATAACGGGAAGTATCTCGTTCTGGTCAGCTATCGCCCCGCCGACATGTTCCATGCTGGCCCAGAGCGCATTCAACAAAATACAAAACTCTCGCACATCGCCATCAACCTTTGCGAGAAAATGGATATGTGGATTGTCGCGATTGCGACCTAGATGGGCGTAAACAAAGCGCATCATTCTTTGTTGAGTGCCGCCGCTTTTGCCGTAGCAAAGCTTATCTACAACGTTCCAGTACAGCGCCCATCTGCGTTGAGCTTCAACAAAAGATATCTGGTGCTGCACCGCGAAATTCAAAGTGCCGAATATATTCCAGTCTTCAGAAGTCACCCACTCTGACCAACCCTTTTTGACGTTAAAAATGTAATTCAATTCAACCTCTTTGATAAATAAATTCAGGAGAGCATGTTTTTCACAAACATGATCACTCTCCGTATTTATCAACGGAGGTCACATTGCGTAAAAAACTGATCATGGAAGCCTTTGATCTGCTCAAATCAAAAGGCATCGTCTCAAGCGAAGCTGAGTTTTCAGAATACTGGCTGGCTCACAGCGAGTGCTACTTACGAACTTTACGCATGAAGAGAAGCGAACCCAGCATGGGAGTTTTAGCCATCTGTGCAAGCAGGCTTCAAAAGGCTGGCGAGCAGATCATGTCATCCCCTCGCCATCGCCACGTCGGCCAGCATTTCCTTGAACTCAGTGAGCGTTGCCACAAGCTCGTCAATGAAGACGCGATTGAGCTGGAGCTGGTTTAGTGGTTGTCAGATTTCCGCAGAGCGCCTGCGTCACGTAACCGCTTTCGTTCAATGAGGATTGGCTGAAAGCGGTCCTGAAATACCCATGTCATGCAAAGATCGCTCGCCAGTTCAATCCAGTTGAACCCCAAAGATTCATAATACGCTTCGTTAGCTGCATAACGATGTAGCTCAATATGAAGCATTTCAACGTTATGGTGCTGGACTACATGGGCGATAAGCTGCCGCAGCACATTTTGAGAACGGAAGCACGGTTTTACATATGCTTCGGAAACATTCTAGACAGGCTGATCTGTCAAATCTCGGAAATAATGGGATTTATCGTTAATTCTGATATATCCTAGATCAGCATTTTGGTGTCTAGCAACAAAGTAACGTGAGGTTCCTTGTTGAAGAAGTTCAACAAAAGACCGACTCTCACCGCTATATCCCTTTGCGAAATACCCGTACCATTTTCTCTTTTCGCTTAGGCCAAAAATCTCCGTAATTTCAACATTACATAATTTTTTTGACGCATCATCTTTGTTGGCCGAATTCAACACAACAGATCTCCGCGCGAAAAGTGTCGGTGCTCAATCTTTTCGCTAGGTATAAAATTCATGGCTCCGCAGTAGTCGCCAAAGAATACCACCTGAGAGCCGTTGAGACATGCCTGTCCGCCGCCCTTTCTGATATGCTGCATGAAGCTGCGAGCCTGTGCCTTCGTCAGGAAACTGAAAACGCTCGTCACGCCGCCACCGCCACCCCACAAACCGTAGCCGCGAACTTGCCGATCTTCGTACAGAAAAATTCCAAACTCCTTCATTCCATTCTCATGTGTATTCATGTGTTTGTCCTTCACTTTCAGCACCGCTTGATTGCCTGCTGATAAATCCCTTTTACCATGAAAAGTGATGCCTGACCGATTTGCATTGACGATGCTTTGATGTGGCATCAAAATATGTCACCATGAGTGGAAAGCGGAAAAATTCGCAGTTCTTCGTGTACGCTCCACCGCTTTTGGGAGCTCGGAAGAGTCGTAGAAAGCCACCCCAGCCAGCTGACCAAACTTCTGAACGTTGGAAGTGGTCGGTGTTCTACTACTGGTGGGAATATCTGCGTCGGCACGAAGGCTATCGTAGGACGTGCGAAGCAGGGGGTACTGGGCAGTTTGCTACGCTCTATGCTGACTTTGGAGACGTTCACTCAGGTGATTTTTGGACGTGGTGGAAGACGCACAGCCATCTGTTTGCCGAGCCAGAAGCCAGAGAGGCAGAAGTGTTTGATCCCTCTGCGATGCAAGATCAGGCGACCGACGATTTCATCTACATTCGCATTCCACGTGAGAACCCACTTAAACTGACGTTGAAGCAGATTTCACGGATCGTCAGGCCGAAGCTCGTTAAGCGAAAGTCCAAAAAAATTGTCACGCGGGCCCGCTACAAAGTTGCGACTAAGCCACTCCTGGTATCTTTAGATATGCATCTGAAGGTCTGGGACGCTCGGCGTGACAATCCCGATGCCACGTTGGAAGAGTTGGCTGGCATTGCAGGTCTTAAGATCAATCATGATGTAAATGGAGAGTCGCTCGGGACCCGAGCATTGTTGCGATTGCCTGATGACGATATTCGCAAGGTGCTAAAGCGGCGAAAGGAGCTTGCGGTCCAAAGGCATCTGAGGATTGCAGAGCAGTATATTAAGAATGTCGCTGAAAGTGAGACGTTTCCTTTACGCACGTCTCGGTGATCGCCTTTTCTGTTAACAGACAGAAAAACAGATAAGCGGCTGGAATTCGGTAGGAATATCAAAGGCAAGGATTCAGATTCGCATTCTAGGAAAAGGAGAATGTGAATATGTTCGCTATCGCAAATTTGAAGCTAGTTGAGTTCAAGCCGCAGCATGCCAGCGGTGCTGTGTTCGTTCGTCGCAGGAAGTTGGCTGACAAGATTGCTCAGCAGATCAGCCTTGCGTCTGATGCTGCATACGCCCCCACCAAGATTATCACTGTCACTGATGAAAACGGCAATGAACAGCGCCGCGAAGTCGCCAAGCGCATCAAACGTTGGTGGGTTACAAACGCTGATGGGTCTGTGCAGCTTACGATCCGCTATGGCAGTAAGCCGATTGAGCTTGCAAAGGGCAAGAATGCCATTGAGCTAAGCTCAGTTTCAGAGATTGCGTCCACGCTATCTCTGATCTCCGAAGCAGTGATGGGTGGTGAGCTTGATGCTGCACTGGCAGTTAGCTCTGCGTTCGGACGGAAGCTCAAAAAGAGTGGAGCATAGCTCCGCTCTTTCATGATTATGCTGACTTGGCTGCAATTGATCTTGTTGCGCCCTGTGAAGGATCAGGGCATCAAGTCATTGGAAAATATGAATGAGAAGGCTCTGGTTCAAATGATCAATCTTGCACAAAACCTTCACATGCCTATTACGCGTCCAGAAACGCCGCAGATATGCGTCATTTCTAAATTAGGTAGCTATTGAGTGGGAATAAGCATTATTCTTCCATGACCATCACCTACGAACCCGAACGCAACCGGTTCAACATGCCAACCGAAGCGGGCGATGCCTATGTCACCATCCGCTGGGACGAAGATGTCATGATATTGCCGCATGCCGAAGTGCCATCCGCCTTGCGCGGGACGGGCGCGGGGGCGCGGCTGGCCACGGGTGTGTTTGAACAGATCGAAGCCATGGGCGTCAAAGCGCGGCCGACCTGTCCATTTCTGGTAAAGGTCGCAAAGTCGGACCCGCGCTGGCAGGATCTTTTCGGTATTTGATATTGCGCTAGGCGGCCAATGGCGCGAAGACGGCGGCATGGAACGCATACAGACAATAGTGACCGGTGGATGCCAATGCGGCGCAGTGCGCTACCGCGCCGATGCCGTGCTGGACAGCTCCCACATTTGTCATTGCCGCATGTGCCAAAAGGCCGTGGGCAATTTCTTCGCCGCGCTGATCGGCATCCCGCGCGATGCATTCCAATGGACACGCGGCGCGCCGGCGATTTTCAAAAGTTCAGACCCGGTCACGCGCGGATTTTGCGCCACATGCGGAACGCCGCTGCTTTATGATTATGCGACGAGCAAGCATCTGAACGTCACCACGGGGTCGCTCGATAATCCGGCCGCTTTCCCGCCCCGCGCGCAATTCGGCAGCGAAGGCCGCATGCCTTGGTATGGCGATCTTTGCGCAATCACGGATGAAGGCACGACCGAAGAGACGATGGCGGAAATTGCCCCGGCGATCAAAGCCAGCAACCATCAGCATCCCGACCATGATACCGACGATTGGCGGGCGTAACATATATGCCATCATCCTTATCCGCCGCCGTGCTCAGCGAAATCGTCGAAATGGCGCTGTCCGACCATATCAGTTTCACACAGATTTCGGCGCAGCATGGCGTTACACCCGACGAGATAAAAGCGATCATGCGCACGCAGCTGAAACCCGGCAGCTATCGCGCATGGCGCAAACGCGTGCGCGATTTCGGCGACCGGCGCGCGCATTATAAGTAATTCTCAGGCAGTCCGCGCCACCCAAAATAGGTGATTCCCGGCCACGCGTATTTTTCCGAAATGTGCCATGCGAATCGGATGTTACCCGAAATGGCGGCAAAACGGGCGCGCAAGATTAGCAGCGCTTATGATCATTATTGGTTCAGCTTTTTCTGAAGGATTGCTTGGACAGTGCGAAATCGGCTCGATAGCCTCAATCCATGACCCAACCGCCAAACATCCTCATTCTTATGGCCGACCAGATGGCCGCGCCTTTCCTTCCTTTTTATGGTCCTTCACCGGTCAAGGCCCCAACCTTGTCGCGCTTGGCCGAGGAAGGCGTGCTGTTCCGCTCCGCCTATAGCAACAGCCCACTTTGCGCGCCGGCACGCTTTACCCTGCAGTCCGGTGTGCTGCCGTCGCGGATCGGCGCCTTTGACAATGCCAGTGAATTTCCCGCCTCAACCCCGACAATGGCCCATTACCTGCGGCTTGGCGGGTATCGCACGATCTTGACCGGCAAAATGCATTTCGCCGGGCCCGACCAGATGCATGGCTATGAAGAACGGCTGACGACCGACATTTATCCGGCAGACTTCGGCTGGACACCGGATTGGACCGATTTTCCCACACGGCCGACCTGGTACCACTCGCTCGATTCCGTTTTGGGGGCCGGACCGACGATCCGCACCAATCAGATCGATTTTGACGAGGAAGTGGTCTTTACAGCCCGTCGCAAGCTTTACGACATCGCGCGCGACAAGGACGAGCGGCCCTTCTTCATGACGGTGTCTCTAACCCACCCCCATGATCCTTATGCGATCCATGAAGACTATTGGAACCGGTACGAAGGTGTGGACATACCGCTGCCGACCGTCAGGCGCACGGACGTTGAGCAGGATCCGCATTCGGAACGCCTGCGTCACGTCTGCGACCTTGATGCGTCTGACGTGACCGACGAAATGATCATTACGGCGCGTCGTGCCTATTTCGGATCGATTAGCTTTGTCGACGACCAGTTCGCAGCGATCCTCGAGACTCTTCGAGAAACGGGCATGGCGGACAACACCGTTGTTATCGTCTGTGGCGATCATGGCGACATGCTGGGGGAGCGCGGCCTTTGGTACAAAATGCACTATTTCGAAGCTGCGGCGCGCATCCCGTTGATCATTCACGCGCCCGGGCGCTATCGTGCCGCCGCAGTCGACGCCAGTGTCTCGCTGGTCGACTTGGTACCGACACTGCTCGACATCGCCGGGCTAGATGTCGATCCAGCATTGTCTTTCGACGGGCGCAGTTTGGTGCCACACCTCAACGGGACGGGCGGGCATGACGAGGTGATCGGTGAATATATGGGCGAGGGCACAATCGCCCCGCTCGTGATGATCCGCCGCGGACCTTGGAAGTTCATTCATTCGCGCGTCGACCCTGATTTGCTTTTCAATCTGGCGGAAGACCCGCAAGAATTGACCAACCGTGCGGGCGACCCCGAATTGGCGCAGATGATCGCCGAGCTGAGGGCGGAGGTTGCCCAGCGGTGGGATTTCGATGCCATCACCAAGGCCGTCATCGAGAGCCAGCGCTCTCGCCGTGTGGTGGGTGCTGCCAACGCGGTCGGCAAGGCCACGGCTTGGGATTACCAACCGCCGCGCAACGCGGGTGAGGAATATGTGCGCGCGCATATGGACCTTGAGGAACTCGAGGCCATGGCCCGATTCCCGCGGGTCAGGGGCTGATGACTAAGCGCGCGCTGGGGGAGCGCCCCTTTGCCTTCACGTTCATCGGCATAGGCGCGGCGTCAACCGCAGCGCATCTCGGAAACAATTTCACGACCTATCTGGTCGGCGGCCTCATCGACCGGTTCAGCTTCTCGCCCTTTGCGATGGGGGCTTGGAACATGGCCGAAACGCTGAGCTATGCAGCGGCAATGTTCATCATCGCACCACGCGCGCGGCGGCTAGATCCGCGGCTGCTGGCGCTGGTGGCAAGTCTGCTGGTGATCCTCTCTCAGGCAGGGTCCGCGCTGACCGGCAGTTTCGGCCTGCTTCTTATGGGACGGATCGGCACGGGGCTCGGCTTTGGTATCCTCAATTCCGCAGTCAATCTTGCGGCAGGGCGAACAAGCCATCCCGCGCGCTGGATTTCGCTCGGCATTGCGTTCCAGACGGTTCTGTTTGCAGCGATTGCACTTGGCCTGCCGCAGGTTGGCGCACGTTACGGGGTGGAGGGCATGTTTCTCGCCCTCGCTGCGATCTCCGCTGGCCTTGGGATGATGTCTTTGCTGCTTCCTGGCGGGACGGATCTTTCAAACGGTGATACCCGCGAACCCAAATCACCGATAGGCGGGGATGGCCTGCGCGTTCTCACCGCCATGGCATTGTTCGCATTTGGTACTCTGGCACTCTGGCCCTTCATTGAACGCACCGCCCACGCGATCGGCATTCCGGCGACCGAATTTGGTCGCTATCAGTCGCTTGCCACCCTGGCGAGCGCACTTGGCAATACGGGGCTTGCCGCGATCAGCACGCGGCTGACACGCGCGAAGCCGTTGGCCTTGGTTTTGGGCGCGTGCGGGGTGACCTGCGCCCTGTTGACCACCGTGGGCACGCCAATGGCCTTCGCTGCAGCCTTCATGGGCTATTATGTCAGTTGGTTCCTGACCTATCCCATGTTGCTGGGTCTCGCTTATGATTGCGACGAAAGCGGACGTTTGGCCGTGATGACCACCGGAACCTGGCTTCTCGCCCAGTCGATGGGGTCACTGGCTGCAGGCGCAATTGCGCAGCGTTTTGGCGGCTATGCCGCAATCGGCCCACTGGGCGCGTTGACCTGCATCGCCGCCATCGCAGTGGTGTGGCCTCTCGCCCGCCGCTTCGATGCGGCCAAGGCCCCAACGGCGCGCGGCGCGCAACATTGAAGGCAGGCCTTCTCGGCCGCAAACCAGATCCTCGCAGATGAATCGCGCATGGCGCAAACGCGTGCGTGATTTCGGCAACCGGCGGGAGCAATATAAGTAATTCTCAGGCAGTGCGCGCCATTGCCGTGGGTGCTTTCTTATCTGGCGGGGGATCGGGGTAGGTCAGGAGTTGGGTGGGGTGCTGGCAGGCGGCTTTTGGAGAGCGAGTGGTATAAGCGGACGTTCCAAGAAACTTAGTAAGGAGGTCCCGTCTTATCCTTATTGCTCAACGTCACGAACGCCGATCGGCTCACCGCGCATAAATGCCTCGAGCGCTTCAGGTGGAGTGTCGCTCAAACCTTCAGCCACCATGGCGTGCTGCCAGTCCAATACAGCATCCATCATGCCGGAACGGTTGTAGCATGGCCCTACAATTTGCACCCACAACTCTACTTCCCGCAAGGACACATTGCGGGCACTCCACATTACTTCTGCGGCACCCACTATTGAACGGGCAACGCCCTCATCGATTACTGTGGCGGGAATGCTCCAATGCCGATTAGCCAAACAGTCAGAATAGAAACTCACCTGCTTGAGAGCGTCTAACAACGCCGTGTGCTCGGCATCTGGATCAACTCCCGCTGCCATTTCGCCCATTGTGCGGGCTCCCTGTGCGACCAATTGAGGGATTATCCAACCTGCGTTCTTAGCCCGATGGCTCCGATACTCACGCCAAGTTTCTTTCAAGTCTTTCGGTTCGACCAAGAGAGCGAGGCGCTTGAGGATGACAACTTTGCCGCGCTCTTCTATGGAGAGGATCGCCAGTGCGGTCGCGGACGGATAGCGGCAGGCTTCCATCAATAATTTGGCGTCATCAAGCAATCGGTTAGCGTTCGTCTGCGCTGCGGCAATGCCATCTGTGACCTGCTCTGGTGTTAGCGGGCCAGCATAAGGATGAAGTTGTGTCTTCATGAAATCGCGAATCCTAGAGCAAACGACATCAACTCGAGCATCACTACTTATGTCCGGTTTTGGACCGGATTGGAACGGCGCCGATTGACAGCAATTGGGTCGCAATCTGCCAGTCGGTTTTTTACGATCATGCGAAATCTTGTCATTCAAAATGTTTAAGAAACATGTAACGAAACTTCACCACCCCAACGAAGGCGCACCAGAAAGAAAACCATGTCACACATCACCCTCTACGGCATTCCCAATTGCGACACCGTCAAAAAGGCGCGGAATTATCTTGATGCGCGCGGCGTCGCTTTTGCCTTTCATGATTATAAAAAGGCGGGCGTGACCGAAGCGCATCTGGCGCGCTGGGCCGGCCAAGTTGGCTGGGAAAAGCTGCTGAACAAGGCAGGCACCACGTTCAAGAAATTGCCCGATGCCGACAAGGCCGACATTGACGAGGCCAAAGCCATCGCCTTGATGGTCGCCAACCCGTCGATGATCAAACGGCCCGTCGTCGAAGGCGGTACGACTTTGCTGGTGGGTTTCAGGGAATCCGAATGGGAACCGATCTTGTCGCCGAAATGAAACGCTGCGCGGCCATGACGGCGGCATGGAAAAGCTGCGCGCCCTCTTAATCGCCTTATTCTTATTGCCCGCCTGCACGACACCGGAGAACCACGCCATGGAAAAACCCTTAAACGGCCAAGCCATCATCATCGCCCACCGCGGCGCATCGGGTGAGCGGCCCGAACATACCATCGCGAGCTACACGCTCGCGATTGAACAGGGCGCGGATTATATTGAGCCTGACCTTGTCCTGACGAAAGACGGCGTTCTGGTCGCGCGGCATGAGAATGAGATTTCGGAAACCACCGACGTTGCCGAGAAGCGCGAATTTGCCGACCGCAAGACAAGCAAGACCATTGATGGTGAGAAAAGGACCGGCTGGTTCACCGAGGATTTTACGCTGGCCGAGCTCAAGACCCTGCGTGCCAAGGAACGCCTGCCGCAATTGCGCAAGGACAATATGGCGTTTGACCGGCAGTTTGAAATCCCAACCTTTGAAGAGATATTGACCCTCGCCAAGGCGCATAATGTCGGCATCTATCCCGAAACCAAGCACCCAAGTTACTTCGCGTCGATCGGCCTGCCGCATGAGGCGCCGTTGCTGGCGATGCTGACCCGTTTTGGCCATGTCACCAAAGACGCGCCGATTTTCATCCAATCGTTCGAGGTCGAAAATCTGAAAGCGTTGCGGCCCAAGACCAAATTGCGGCTGATCCAGCTGATGGATGAAAATGGCAGCCCCGCCGACCGCAGCGATCTGACCTACAAGCAAATGGCGACTGCCGAGGGCCTGAAAATTGTCGCGACCTATGCCGATGGCGTTGGCCCGAACAAGGCCATGGTCATCCCGCGCACGATGATCGGCAATCTGGGCACACCCACGACGCTTGTCGCCGATGCGCATAAGGTCGGCCTTGCGGTGCATCCATGGACATTCCGCCGCGAAAATTACTTCCTGCCGCTGGCGCAAAAATCAGGCATCGACCCGCGCGGTATTGGCGACGTAGAGGCGGAGATGAAGGCGTTTTTGGCCACGGGCATTGACGGCATTTTCAGCGATAATGTCGCAGAGGCCGTGTCGGCACGGGGCCAGTAACAGCCGAGAGTCAATTTCCTTTCGTGCGGTGCGTTTAGCGGCTAAGTCCTCCGCCATGTCTACCAATTCAAAAACGCTCACGTTCGACACATCCACCAGCCGTGCGAACCCGACGCCGTCGCCGATGAAGCGGCTGACCGTGCCGCGCATCCGTCAGCAAAAGGGCCAGGAACCGCTCGTCATGCTGACCGCCTATACCGTGCGCATGGCGCAGTTGATGGATCCGCATTGCGACATGCTGCTCGTCGGCGATTCGCTGGGTCAGGTGATTTACGGTCTGCCGCATACCGTCGCGGTGACGATGGAAATGATGGCCGCGCATGGCGCAGCGGTCGTGCGCGGCAGCTATCACGCCGCCGTCATCGTCGACATGCCCTTTGGGTCTTACGAAGCCTCAGCCGAGCAGGCATTTGTGAACGCATCGCGGCTGTTGAAGGAAACCGGCGCGGCTGCGGTCAAGTTGGAAGGCGGCAAGGTTTTGGCGCCGACGGTCGAATTCCTGACATCACGCGGCATTCCGGTGATGGCGCATGTCGGCCTGACGCCGCAAGCGGTGAACATCCTTGGTGGTTATGGCGTGCGCGGCAAGAGCCCTGAAGAAGCCAAATCGATTGTCGACGACGCTATCGCCATGTCCGATGCCGGTGCCTTTGCGATGGTGATCGAAGGCGTGCTGGAACCTATCGCCATTGAAATTACGCAGAAAGTTGCCTGCCCGACGATTGGCATTGGTGCGTCCGCGCAATGTGACGGGCAAGTTTTGGTCGCCGAAGACATGCTTGGCCTGTTCGACCGCGTGCCCAAGTTCGTCAAAAAATTCGGCAATATGGGCGTCAGCGTTGAAGATGCTGTGCGCGAATATGCCGCTGGCGTGCGTGACCGCAGCTTCCCCGGGCCCGAACAGCTGTACCAACCTGCGTAAAGCAGGCTGGCCTATCCAGCCAAGTCGGGCTAAGGACGGCTCCAACTGATCAAGACTATTTATAATCGGAGGCCCTCTTGGCTTTGACACCGACAGAACAGCGCCCTGAAAAAGACCGGAGCGGAAGTGACGAAGCGTTTTTGCGCGAAGTGGATGATGCCGTCCGCGCAAGCGATCTCACCCATTTCTGGACACGTTACGGACGCTGGTTATTGGCCGCAAT
>CAZCXQ010000020.1:11605-18833 GCA_964502655.1 uncultured Sphingorhabdus sp. | reverse complement strand
AGAGCGCCAGAAGCCTTGTCAAATTCATACTTTACAGGTTCGCCGCCAATGGGAACCTCGATCAGCACGTTCAGGCTTTCAGGCACATTGTCGCCTGCTGGAATCAAATCAATACGCATGGGAGAATGCTTTCAAATTGTTATTGGTTGGTCCGCCGCGGACTGAGCAAACGATCGATCGCCGTTTCGCCCTTGCCCGTGGCTTCGAGGTGCGGATAGCGCAAGCCGCCCGAATAGGCGATGTCTATTTGCTCAAAACGTTTGTTGCGTTCCAATATAAGGCGAACGGGCTTTTCCCCACCCTTTGCAGCCTTGATTGCGGCACTCAGGCCGTCTTTCGAGTAAGCATAGCCGTTGACGGCAATGATTTTGGTGCCGTTGACAATATTGGCCTTAAAAGCAGGGCTGTTCCATAATACGGACGTGACGCGGCCTTCTTTGTCCAACGTCAGCCCCAGCGAGTGCGTGAGGTTGAAGTTGTTGCCTTCCTTCATCAATTCTTTGTCAAAGATGTTCGGTTCTTCTTTCCAGACAAGTTTGTACCCGCCCAATTCAAAACCGTTCAGCGGTGCGGGCTGACCCGGTTGGCGCAGCTTGGTATCCAGAAACGTCGCCCAATCATAAGGCTGCACAGCATTGAGCGTGCGGACAATCTCATCAAAATCATAAGTGAGCACGCCCCAGTCGGCGTTGCGCACGCCAAAGAAGGCTTTGGCGAAATCATCGAGCGATTTCTTACCCTTTGAAAGCGTGCGGATCGTCATGTCCGCGTCGAGCCAGATGAGAGAGCCTTCATTATAATAATCTTCGCCGCGTGCCTGACTCGCGAATGGCTTGGCTTTGCGTGCGCCAAAAATCGGATCATGCGTGGTATCTTCCACCGAACGCCATGCGCGGCCGGGCTGCTCTGCATAAAAGCCGGCATGCTTAGCCAATTCACCAAGTACCATCTCTTTCGACTGCAGACCCGAGCGCGCGCCAAGCACCAGATCCCAAAAGCTGGTCTGCCCTTCATACACCCACAACAAATTGTCGCGCATCGGGGTGGAATAATCCGGCGTCCACATCGTATCCGGGCGGCGGAACTTGCCGTTCCAGCTGTGCGTGAATTCGTGCGGCAACAGGCCGCGTTCGGACATATTGTCATCCCATTCAATGAAATAGTCAGTCTCGCGCGTATTTTCAGAGCTGCGATGATGTTCAAGCCCAATTCCGCCGAGCTCTTCAGTCAGTCCGAGCAGAAATTCATAGCGATCAAAATGCTTTGATCCAAAAAGCAGGAGCGATTCATCCACCAATGCGCGATGTGCAGCGATATGTTCCGGCTTCGCGGCCAGATATTTGGCGTCGTCCGCCCACACGTTCAGTGTGACGTTGTTGCCCAGATCCCATTTTTTATAATGTGGCCCCGCGAACATCGGGCTGTCGACCAAGGTTTCAAAACTCGTCACGCCGTAATCGATGCGGCCTGTATTGGTTTTTGCTCCGTCGAGCGCGGCAACACCGGTCCAGCCGGCAGGCAGGGTAATGGATGGGCGCACTTGGATGGCCCGCGTGAAGTGCCCAGCCGGATAGAGCGCGACCTGCTCCCATTGGATGTTCATCATATTGGGCGTGACGACAATCCGGCCTTCGCTTTCGCGAACGGGTGATGTGAATTGAAATTCAGCCTCCACAATATCTGCATCATCGGGCAATTCGACATGAAAGGCATATACCTGAACCGGATCGCGGGTCCACTTCAGCAGCTTGCCATTGGCGCTGATTTCCAACCCGGTCAGTTCGGCCAACGCACCACGGGGGCCGTGCTTACCCGGCAGCCATTGTGGATATAGCAGAACGAGTGGCTTTCCTTTTTCAACCGGAATGCGTTGGTGAACATAAAAGATACCGCGCGCGACATCCGTGGCATCAACCTCCAAATCCATTGGCGCCGGCAAGGGGCGGTCTTGCGGCTCGGGGATGATCGAGACGATAGGCACTGGCTGCGGCACACTATTTTGCGCACAGGCTGCAGAAACGAGGCTAGCGGAAAGGGCGAATGCGGCGATAGCGCGCGACAAAATGCGTGGATTCATGGGCCAGACTTTTGGCGAAAGCCGATTGGCGCGTCCAGCCCTATTCCACTAACAACAATTAGCCGCTAGGGCGCTTTAATATGGCAAAGATACAGACACCCCAAGCCGTTCGCGGTACTCAGGACATGTTCGGCGAGACAGAAGAACGTTTTGCGCAAGTCGTCGCAACATTTGAACGCGTGCGCAGGCTTTATGGATTTAAGGGCCTGCAACTGCCCGTCATTGAGCCAACGGCCGTGTTTTCGCGCAGCCTGGGTGAGGCGACGGATGTCGTATCCAAGGAAATGTACAGCTTCGAAGATCGCGGCGGGGATTCGATCACGCTGCGGCCCGAATTTACGGCGGGCATTGCGCGCGCATACCTTACCAATGGCTGGCAGCAATTTGCGCCGATGAAGCTGTCGGTGCACGGCCCATTGTTCCGTTACGAACGCCCGCAAAAGGGCCGCTATCGTCAATTTCACCAGATTGATGCCGAAATTATCGGCGCAGCAGAACCTTCTGCCGATGTCGAATTGCTCGTGATGGCGGACCAATTGCTGAAGGAATTGGGCATAGATGACGGCGTGACGCTGCAGCTCAATACATTGGGCGACACACAAAGCCGCGATGCGTGGCGGGCGGCATTGGTCGGATATTTCAACGATCATAAAGGTGCGCTGTCCGAAGACAGCCTCGCGCGGCTGGAGAAAAATCCGCTGCGTATTCTGGATAGCAAAGACCCCAAAGATCGCCCGATTGCCGACGCAGCGCCGGTGATCGACGATTATCTATCGGGCGAAGCACAGGATTTCTTCGGCGCGGTCACCGCTGGCCTTGATGCCGCTGGTGTGGCTTGGACACGCAATGCTGCGCTGGTGCGCGGGCTAGATTATTATCGCCACACCGCGTTTGAATTTGTGACCGACCGGCTGGGTGCGCAGGGCACCGTGCTGGGCGGTGGACGCTATGATGGCTTGATCGAAAATCTCGGCGGACCAGCGACGCCAGCGGTTGGCTGGGCGGCGGGCATTGAGCGGTTGGGCATGTTGATTGATGCCGTACCAACACAGCAGATCGAAGCCATGATTGTTTTGGAAAATGACGCGGGTCTTGGGCATGCCTTCGCGCTTTTGCGTCAGCTGCGCCAAGCGGGGATTTCGGCCGACATGATTGCAACTGGCTCACCGAAAAAGCGGTATGACAAGGCCGTCAAGCAAAGCCCGGCGGCTATTTTGCGCGTCAATGAGGATGGCTATTACGGGATGTCCGGTGAAGGTAACAATGACCGGCTTAAGAACGTCCTTCAGTCGATCGCATGACCAAAATCTCCCCGCAACGTATTGCGCTTATTGAATCGCGCTTTTCCGAGCTTGAGGCGCGGATGGCTTCGGGGCAGCTGGAGGGCGATGCCTTTGTCACGGCTTCCAAGGAATATTCGGAGCTGGAACCGGTCGCCAAGGCGGCGGCCAATGTCCGGCGACTGCGCAAGGAAATCGAAACCTTGCAGCATATGTCGAAGGATTCCTCCGACCCCGACCTGCACGAGATGGCGATTGAGGAACTGGAGGATGTGAGTCACCAGTTGAGCGAAGCCGAAACCGCTTTGGCGATTTCGCTTTTGCCGAAAGATGCCGCCGATGACCGACCCGCCATGCTTGAAATTCGGGCTGGCACGGGCGGTGATGAAGCGGCGTTGTTCGCGGGTGACCTGTACCGCATGTACGAACGCTATGCCGCGGGGCAGGGGTGGAAGATCGAACCTATGTCGATCAGCCCGTCCGATGTGGGCGGGTTCAAGGAAGTTGTTGTCGCGATCAAGGGCAATGGCGTTTTCGCCAAGCTAAAATATGAAAGCGGTGTCCACCGCGTGCAGCGCGTTCCGGTTACCGAAAGCGGCGGCCGCATTCACACCAGCGCAGCGACGGTCGCTGTGCTGCCGGAGCCGACCGAGGTCGATATCCAGATCGAGGCGCGCGACCTGAAAATCGACGTGTACCGTGCGTCGGGTGCGGGCGGACAGCACGTCAACACCACGGACTCGGCCGTGCGCATTACCCACTTGCCAACAGGCATTGTGGTCACCTGCCAAGACGGGCGCAGCCAGCACAAGAATAAAGAACAAGCCATGCAAGTGCTGCGCGCGCGCATGTACGAAAAAGAGCGCGAGGAAGCCCAAGGCGCCGAAGCCGAGGCCCGCAAAGCGATGGTTGGCTCAGGCGACCGTTCGGAACGCATCCGCACCTATAATTTCCCGCAAGGCCGCGTGACCGACCACCGGATCAACCTGACGCTGCATAAGCTTCCGGAGATATTGGAAGGCGCCGGCCTTGGTGAATTGGTCGCGGCGCTGATTGCCGAAGACCAAGCCGAGCGCATGGCGGGTCTTTCGGATTGAACCTTTCCCGTCATCCTGAACTTGTTTCAGGATAACGCACCGCCGTGGCCTGTTATCCTGAAACAAGTTCAGGATGACGATGCGGCGTTAGACCGGTCAGTCGATCACCAACCGCCCATGGTCCAATTTCGGCAAGACATAACGTGCAAACATATCGCATTCGTTGATGTGCGGGTAACCCGACAAAATGAACGCTTCGATGCCGACGGCGCGATAGGCTTCGATTTTGGCGAGCACTTGGTCCGGATCGCCAACGATCGCCGCGCCGCAGCCTGAACGTGCACGGCCAATTCCGGTCCACAGATTATCTTCCAGATATCCGTCATTCGCTTCCGATTGCGCGCGCAATTCGGCCTGATGCGCCACACCGAAGGTTTGCGTATCCAAGGATTTGTTGCGGATTGCGTCGCCTTGCTGCGCATCCAGCTTGGACAAGAGACGGTCCGCATAGGCCCGGGCTTCCGCTTCGGTTTCACGCACGATGACATGCGCGCGTAAGCCATATTTCAATGTCCGTCCAAATTTTGCCGCGCGCGCGGTCATGTCTTCGACAAGGTCCTTTGCGCCCTGAACCGTTTCTGGCCACATCAAATACACATCGCAACCTTCGGCAGCAGCGTCTTTAGCCGCGGGCGAGAGACCACCGAAGTACAAAGGCGGGCATTTGCCGCTGACGGTCTTCATGCGTGGCGGGTCGAGATCGATTTTATAATGTTCGCCATCAATCGACAGATGCTCGCCATTCAACAATGTCTTGAGGATCTGCATCGCTTCGACCGTCCGGCGATAGCGCGGTTCGCTGTCCATCTTGTCACCCGGCAAGTCAGACGAAATGATGTTGACGTTCAACCGCCCACCCGAAATCTGGTCCAGCGTGGCAATTTGCCGCGCCAATTGCGGTGGCCAGCTTTCGCCAATACGCACCGCCATCAGCAATTTGATACGCGTGGTCAGCGCCGCAATGGCGCTGGCAAAAGCAGTGGTATCCAACCCAAGCGTGTAGCCCGAGGGGAGCAATATATTGTCGAACCCGCCCTTTTCCGCGGCGAGCACGATATTGCGGCAATGCTCCCAACTCGACGCGAGCATGGGGTCCGGTTGCCCAAGAAATTCGTAATCATCGTCGCATAATGCGGAAAACCAGCTGACTTCGATTGGACTTTTCATGGCAGGGGAACTCCTCGCGCAGCGACCAATACGCTGTACCAGTCAGCGCGGGTCCATGTGATTTTGAAGGCATCGGCAGCCTCTATGATGCGTGCCGGGTTTTGCGAGCCGACAATCGGAATTGGGCGGGCAGGGTGCGCCATAATCCAGCTATAGGCCGCTGCCGTGCGCGAAACGCCATGCGCTGCTGCAACGCTAGACAAGGCGGCCGCGACATTTTGTTCACGCGTGTTGCCGGGGTCGCCGATCCGCCCGCCGCCAAGTGGTGACCATGCCAACACCGCCAAATCCATGGCGATGGCTTGATCAAGCTCGCCATTTTCGATGGTATCGATCCGCAATGGGGAAAGCTCCGGCTGTGTCGAGACAATCGGAACGCTGCTGAATTGTGCCAAGGTCGTGATTTGCGCGGTCGTGAAGTTCGATACACCAAAGGCGCGGATTTTTCCGGCTTTATGCGCGTCTTCAATGGTGCGTGCGATTTCTTGCGGGTGGGTGAGGATGTCGGGACGGTGGATTTGCCACAGGTCGACATATTCCGTGCCCAAACGCGACAGGCTGTCGTCAATTGCCTTGGTCAGATATTCCGCGCTGCTGTTGTAGGGCGTCGGCGGGGTAATTCCGCCCTTGGTGGCCAGCACCATGCGGTCGCGATATTCGGGTGCCTCTGCAAATACGCGGCCAAGCAGTTCCTCTGCCTTGCCAAAGCCTTGTTCACCAAAGCCATAAATGTCCGCCGTATCGAAAAGGGTGATGCCGGCTTCGAACGCCGCATCAATGGCCGCGCGGGCTGCGGAGATTTCAAGACCCGCAAAGCGCCACATGCCCCAGGCAATCGATGAAATTTCAATGCCGCTCTTGCCCAAGAGGCGCGTGGACGGAGGTGTTGGAAGGGTCATGTGTTTTTGCTCTTTTTTATGGAAGGTGAATAAGGTGGGGCAACCGACTCGCGGCTGATCAGTTCATGGGGAAGGCGGCGATGCTCAATCCCGCCCTCGCCAAATAATAGGTCCGCAGCGGTTGACGCCAGATCGCGTACAGGCTGGCGCACGGTGGTTAAGGGCGGCCAAACAACGCGGGCAAGCGTGGTGTCATCGAAACCTGCGACAGACAATTGTTCAGGCACCTGAATGCCGCGGCGATGGGCGACGGCAAGGACGCCTGAGGCCATGTCATCGTTCGATGCAAAGACCGCCGTTGGCGGATATTTCAGCGATAGAAATTGCTCGGTCGCCGCAACGCCGCTTTCAAAATCAAAATGGCCGTCGGCGATCAAGTCGGGATCCACCGATATGCCAACCCGGCTAAGCGCGCGTTCATATCCTGCCTGACGTTCTGCACTGGCCATATGGTTCGCATGACCCTTGATAAAGGCAATCCGCCGGTGACCAATGTTGATGAGGTGCGTCGTCATGTCGTCCGCGGCCTGCATATCATCCATGAATACCGAGCTGGTAAGCGCATGGTTGGTGCCGGGTGAAATGCGCACGAAGGGAATGTTCATCGCCTCAAGCACGTTCAACACGGGGCCGCAATCGGTGACAGGTGAAGACAATATCGCGCCATCCACATGCGTTTGCCGGACCATGCCGCGCACCTGCTCGCCC
>CAZCXQ010000020.1:0-11595 GCA_964502655.1 uncultured Sphingorhabdus sp. | reverse complement strand
GACACATCGACGGGCTGCGCGATCAGGCGCATGCCTTCTTCATGGCAACGGTCCCAGCAGCCCTGCATGATCTGGTGCATATAATAGGGGCTGTGATTGTCATAAATCAGCGCAATCTGGCCCGACTTCGTACCTGCCAATATGCGCGCTGCGATGCTGGGCGAAAACCGCAGCTCCGCCATCGCGGCGTCGACCTTCGCTTTGGTTTCTGCACTGACATAAGGGTGATTGTTGAGGACGCGGCTGACGGTTTTGACGGCCACACCGGCAAGCTTTGCGACATCACGGATATTCGATCGGGTGTTCATGCCCTGAATTCCTGCGTGATAGCGCTGAACAGCGATGCGTGCACGCTGTCCTTGCGCGTGAACACGGGGGGCTGCCCATGCGGAGCCGCGATGTCATATGTCCCCCTGGCGAACACATCGCCGGACCAAAGATGGACCCAATCGCCATCTGGCAAAGTCACGTTGCGGCTGCTTGCACCCTCATGGACCACAGGTGCGACGATCATGTCCGCGCCGTAGAGATATTGGTCCTGAATGTCGTAATAGGCCGCATCGTCATAGTGCAGGAACAACGGACGCTGAAGCGGCAGGCCGGTCGCCACAGCCTCGTCGGACAAAGCGCGGACATATGGCGCAAGGCGGGCATGGACTTGGCTCATGCGGGCAAAATGGGTGAGTATTTCTGGGCTGCTATCGAGTTGCAGATTGTCTGCAGGACGATTGCCTTCATGACTGCGCATGACGGGCGCAAAGGCCGCCAAGTCGATCCAACGGTGCATCAATTCTGCGGTCCGGACCACGCCATGCAGGCTGGTATATCCGCCGAGGTCGCTATGGTGGTACGCGTTGCCCAATAATCCGGACGATAATGCCGCCGTGATGACCGTGTTGATCCCGTCGTGGCGGGTGAAGTCAACGCATTGGTCGCCTGCCCACAATAATGGGCAATGCGCCTGCACGCCCGAAAAACCGGCGCGCATGAAAAATGTCGCGTCATGCGTTTTGCCGCGCGATGCGATGGCGTCGGCATTCACCTTTGCCCAAAGCACAGGCCAGCGATTATGCGCCTCCATCGGTTCAGACCCATCGAACAGGCGCACGTCGGTCGGCAGATATTCGCCAAAATCGGCCATCCATCCCGAAAGCCCGAAGTCGAGCATTTCTTGACCGATGATGCGGTCGGCAAACCACGCTGCGGCGGCCGGGTTGGTGAAATCCACAACGCCTGCGTCAAATTCGCCAAAGTCGACGGCAAAAGGTTCGTCGCTGTCCTGCCGCAGCGCGAGGAAGTTGGCGGCGCGGGCCTCTTGATATAGCGATCCATCCACCGCCAAATAGGGGTTTACATAGCCAAGGAAGCGAATGCCGCGTTCGGCAAGCGCCGCAATCTGTGCGGGTAAATCCGGGTAACGGGCAGCATTCCATTTCCAGTCCCAGAACAATCGCTTGCCAAAGCTGGTCTGACGAATGCCGATCCAATCTTCGCACCACAGGCCGGTAATCGCGGCGCCCGATGCTGCAATTTTTTCGAACCGGTCAAAGGTGTCGACACCATCCTTCAGCCCAATAATGGCACCGGAAATGGCCCAATCTGGCAGGGCAGGCTGGCGGCCAAAGCGATCAGACATTTTGGTAACCAGCGCGGGAAGCGAAGGCGCGTCAAAAAGCTCCAGATCGACATTTGCTGACCAGCATTCGACCCCAACCCGGCCTGCGTCCGTCAGATCAAGCACCGAATAGGCCGCCGTTTCTAGGTGCACCGCATAACGCGCACTGCTTATCCATGTCGGCTGCGGATAGTTGGTGGTCCAATAATCACCGCCGGCCAAGCCATCTGCATCCATCGTCTGCGTCAATGCGGTCGACTTATCGCGGCCAACGCCGGGTTCCGATGTCCAGAACGGAAAGCGCCTGCCGTTGAGGCGCAGATAGGACATCTGTTCGCCGCCACCCCAAAAGGCTTCACCATCCCGGCTCTGCATTTTCAACCAGATGCGGTTTATAGCGTTATCGGTGCAGCGGATTTTTATGACTGAACGCTGCGATTCTTGAACAAGCCGAAATGCCAATATGATATCTGGCTGCGCGCTGTTCCAAAGCCGAACTGCGCCATTATCTTCTGCGCAACAATCGAGCGGCAGGTGCGTGTTTACGACATCGTCAATCCGGAAATTGCCGCGCACCATTTCCAAGTCAGGCCGGCCACTACCGATGCTGATCGCCGGCGCGTCATTCCGGTGTGACAATATGCTGATGTCACCATGCAGCAGGTCGAAGCCTTCAGGATGCATGATAATTGAAAATGGCAACGCGGGTCCTTTTCGCCGTCACGGCAAGCACTATGGCATGATTGCCACAGTCTTTGCCTAAATATTGTCGCTATATGACACCGCTAGACATATCAAGCGGTGTTGGTTACATCAACCCCGTTATCAACGACTATCACATCGACCTGCATGGTTTCAGAGCTCCAACTTCTCTGAAACTGCCACAAGCGGGCGGCAATTAAGGGAGGCACAGGATGTATTTTTCAACGTATAAAAAGACGAACCTTGTTCGGGCGGCATTGCTCGGCACCAGCGCAATCGCGCTAGGGGTTTCGGCACCAGCGTTTGCGCAGGTTGAGGAAATTGTTGTTACGGCCCAGAAGGTCGAAGAAAATGTGCAGGATGTGCCAATCGCCATCACCGCCGTTTCTGGCGATACCTTGGCGGCGGCAGGGACCACCAGCCTTGAGAATCTCAGCCAGCTCGTTCCATCGGTCACATTCCGCAAGGGCACGACCAACGCCAACTCGGCCGTTGTGTTGCGCGGCGTTGGAACCATCTCTTTCTCGATCGCGGCCGAACCAAGCGTTTCGACTGTCGTCGACGGTGTGGTCCTCAGCCGTTCAGGTCAGGCATTCGCTGATCTCGTCGAAATCGAGCGTCTTGAAGTGTTGCGCGGACCGCAAGGCACATTGTTCGGCAAAAATGCTTCGGCTGGCTTGATCAATGTCGTTTCAAAGGGCGGGACCGACACACTTGAGGGTGAGTTCACCGCTGAATATTATGAAGGCAATGAAGTCCGCACCCGCGCGACGGTTTCGGGTCCGCTGGCCCAAAACCTGACATTCCGCGCAAATGCATTTTACGGCAAGTATGAGGGTAATATCACCAACGTCGCGCCATTCGGAACGCGTGATGAAAAGATCAACGGATACGAGCATATCGGTTTCCGCGGATTGCTGGACTTCGACAATGGCCCGGCACGTATCAAGATCATCGCTGATTATTACGAAGCCGATGACGATTGCTGTGGCGAAGTCACTGGCGTTTCGCGCGGATCGGTGCTGAACGCTGAACTGAACTTGCCGCTTGGCGTCGGACAAGGCGAAAACCAGCGTTATGTGAGCCATAATCTGGTCACCCAGTCAAATGACCGCCAATATGGCATCACGGTGAATGCAGACTTTGACGTATTGAACGATCACACGCTCAGCGCAATCTACGGCTATCGCAACTGGAACAACGAAGAACTGCGTGAAGGCGACTTCCTGCCACGCGCACTCGTTGGCACGCCGGAACTGCATGACCACGGCTTTGTCGAGACCGACCAAAGCTCGCTCGAATTGCGCTTGGCATCTGACCAAAGCAAAGCCTTCAAATATCAGGTTGGTGGCTTTTACTGGAAATCTGAAAACACGCAGGATTTCACCCGTCAGGCAATTCGCTGCGCTACATCAACGCTTCCTGTTGATCCACGCACCGGCGGTCAGCCTTGCAACCTTAGCGACACCGTGAACACGCTGTTCCCAACGGCAACGTCACGTAGCCTTGTCGACATCGAAAACTACGCTGTATTTGGTCAGGCGACTTATGATTTCACCGACAGGATCGGCCTGACCGTTGGTTTGCGTTACACCAATGACTCGATCGATTTTGCACATAGGCGCGCACCCGCCGTCAATCGGACCAATGGCCTTCCTTTGGCATCGAGCGTCTTGGGCGGCACCGGCGTGAACAACAATCCAGCGGGTGGTCTGACGACCAATGCGCGTCCGGGTAACGGGACGGTCTTGTCGACGGGATCGTCGTCGAACAGCAACTTCTCGGGTAAGGCGGTGCTTACCGTTAAGCCAACCGATGACGTCCTGTTCTACGGTAGCTACACCCGCGGTTATAAGGGCCCAGCGTTCAACGTGTTCTTCAACCATGTTGCCCCCGACAACGCCGTGCCAATCGACGAAGAAACTTCGGATTCGTATGAAGCCGGCGTTAAGAGCCAGTTTTCGGACAACCGTGTACGTCTGAACGCATCGGTTTTCCAAGTCACATATGACGGTTTCCAAGCGAACAACTTCATTGTTGTGAACGGCACGACGATCAGTAACCTAACCAACGCTGGTCAGGTTCGCAGCACTGGCTTCGAACTTGATGCACTTGCCAACCCTGTTGAAGGTCTCGACCTGTTCGGCAGCGTTGCGTATGCAGATGCCAAGGTGCGCAAGTTCAACCCGAACCCGCTCACCAATGCACCTGATGCCCGCAACGGCACAAAGCTGCCTTTGGCACCAGCATGGAGCTGGAACATCGGCGCATCGTACGAAACGCCGTTCAATATGCTCGGTGCAGATGCGAAGGTATATCTGCGGACGAGCTACAACCATGTTGGTAGCCAGTTCTCTGATCTGGGCCAGAGCGGACCAATTGACAGCTATGGTCTGTGGAATGCAAGCGTTGGATATTCGGATGCCGAAGACAACTGGCGCCTGACCTTCATCATGCGCAACATCACAGACGAAAGCTATGTTCTGC
The DNA here is from genome assembly GCA_964502655.1 of uncultured Sphingorhabdus sp. GTDB lineage: Bacteria > Pseudomonadota > Alphaproteobacteria > Sphingomonadales > Sphingomonadaceae > Sphingorhabdus_B. The sequence goes on along the minus strand of CAZCXQ010000020.1, from coordinate 6,791 downwards.
TGAACACCAGCGCTGGCCAGCGTCTGCACATTCCACGTGATGCAGATCGTTACATGGGTGCAAGCCTGCGCTTCCGCATGTAATTCATCACGCAGCTTAAAACATAAAGAAAGGGGCTGGAATCCGATTAGGGTTCCGGCCCTTTTTGTGTCGATTTTGCGGGTGAGCAAGCGCGGGCCTGGCTGAGCCGCTATTGAACATAACTACATGGCCACCGGTCAAGCCATGCAATAAAAATCCTTTTATATCCGTTATATAGGCGTTGAATTCATCATTCACATGATGCGCTGATGCAACGGCATTCGACGAAAAACCGACACTAACAGATAAGCGACGTTTACAGACGTAGTCGAATCGACTACGTCTGTAGTCGGAGATTTCAAAATGTCATCAGAACGTATCAGCGACGCTGAATTAACAATCATGGAAATCCTGTGGGAACGCGCGCCGTTGACGGCGACAGACGTCGCTGCGCGATTGCCCGATGATCGTGATTGGTCGTTACCAACCGTGAAAACCTTGCTGTCGCGCCTGCTGACCAAAGCAGCGGTTGAACATCGCGCCGACGGACGGCGGTTTCTGTACTCGCCCCTTATCGATCGTGAGGACTATGTTTCGCATGAGTCCAAACGTCTGGTTGACCGGCTTTTTGGGGGGCGGTTCATGCCGCTGGTTGCGCATCTTGCCGAGCAGGAAAAGTTGAGCGACGCTGACATTTCCGAAATCGAAAGACTGTTGAGGGAGATGAAATCATGAACATAGACTTCATGGGCGCTTGGCTGTTTGATACCTTATGGACCACGACATTGCTGATGGCCGCCATTTTGATTGTACGGCGGCCTGTCGCGAAACATTTCGGTCCGACCATCGCATATGCGCTTTGGCTTATACCCGCTGCCCGTGTGTGCATGCCCACGATCGAAGGGCCATCCATTTCCACAGTGGACAGCGGCATCGCAATCCAAGACGCGGTAAGGGATGCTGTACTCGCGGGGCTATCGTCCTCGAATGCCATGACCACTGCGGCGAACCCGGCTAATGCCCTCCCTACGATTGATTTTTTGGCACTAGCTGTGATGATCTGGCTTGGTGGTGCGGTGCTGTTGTTCATGGTCCAGATGATCCGCTACGCCGCAATGCGCGATGATCTTTTGGCCGAAGCCACAGACATCGCAATTGTCGATGGCGTCAAAATCGTCGCATCCGATCACGTCGCCGGACCATTGGCTTTTGGCCTTTTCCATCGCGTGATCGCGGTGCCGCAGGATTTCACCAAAGCCTATTCGCCTGCCGAACGCGACCTCGCGATTGCGCATGAAATGGCGCATCACAAATCGGGCGATCTGTTCGCCAATCTGCTCGCTTTTACCATCTTGTGCCTGCAATGGTTCAACCCGGTTGCGTGGATCAGCTGGACCGCATTCCGGGTTGATCAGGAAGCGGCGTGCGATGCGCGCGTGTTGGCCGGTAAGGGCGCGGAAGAACGCGCGATGTACGGTCAGGCGTTGGCAAAAACCGCATTTGATGGCGTGCCGACCTTTGCAACGGCATTGAATTCACCGAAAACAATAATTGAGCGATTGAGGAGAATAACGATGAAGGACACCAGCAATACCCGCCGTTCGCTTGGCAAGATTGGCATAATAACAGCTGCTGCAATCATATTGCCGCTGACCGCCACAATAGTCCCCGCGGTCGTTGCGCAGGACAAAATGGCGGCTGAAGAAAGCAAGCCTGAAGTGGTCAAGCGCGAGGTCCGGATAATTAAGCTGAAGCGCGACGGTGAGACGGTGGACATAGTCGGTCAGGACGCGTTGGGCGGCGAAATGACCAAGGTCGAACGTGACGGGAAAACGTTCATCTTCCACACCGATAAGAAATTGTCGCCGGAAGAAGTCGAAAAATTGATCGACGGTGCCAAAAAATCGCGGGAAGAGGCTGCAGATGCTGTGGCCCAGGCGGACAGTGCAAAGGGCGCCGAAGGTGATACGCCCGCGCCCGCCAAAACCCGCCGCGTGGAAACCATTCGCGTCATGGGCGACATGGATATCGCCTCCTACATCCCCGAAATCGATATTCGTGAAATGACCAAGGATTGTCGTGAAGGCCAGCCCGTGACCACCGATGTCAGCGGGTTCGACGGCAAGCATAAATCCCACGTCCGGCTGGTTATGTGCGGCAAAGGACAAGCCAAATTAGCACGAGCTGAAGCGATCAAGGGTTTGCGAGAGGCGCGTGATGAAATTGAAAAAGACAAGGAAATGCCCAAGGGCGTTCGCAAAGATGTTGTGAAACAACTGGATCTGCAAATTCGCAAGCTGGAAGCGCAAAGCGACGCAGCGGAATAAACGCCAATCCATTCGCTGGGCCGTTACGCTCGGCTTGTGACAGAACATTTGGGGCGGTTTTTGCGAACCGCCCCTTTTTCTTTGCGCGACATTGCGCCATAGCCAGTTCATGAGCAACTGGCCCGATAGCATAGAAGCTGGCGAAACCGAGCAGCATGAACCCCTTGTGCGCCGCGTGCTCGCGCCCAATGCCTCGCCGTACACCTATACAGGCACGCAAACCTGGCTGGTTGGCGCGGGATCCGATGTCGCAGTGATTGACCCGGGCCCGGTCGGCAGCGGGATGAGCATTGGCGATCCGGCTGATATCAATGGCGAGGGGCATGTCGAGGCAATCTTGCGCGCTGTTGCCGGTAAGCGTGTCGCGGCGATTATGTGTACGCACACCCATCGCGATCATTCGCCAGCGGCAGCGCCGTTAAAGGCGGCGACAGGCGCGCCCATCATCGGTTGCGCGCCGCTGGTATTGCGCGACGATGGCCCGCGTTCCGATAGTGCTTTTGACCCGGATTATGCCCCTGATCGCATCCTTGCGGATGGTGAGCGTATTTCAGGCGACGGATGGACGTTGGAAGCCGTCACGACCCCCGGCCACACCAGCAACCATATATGTTACGGACTGGTTGAGAGCAGGGCGCTGTTTACCGGCGACCATGTCATGAAATGGTCCACCAGCGTCGTCAGTCCGCCCGATGGTGACATGAGCGATTATCTGGCGTCGCTGCAAAAATTATATGAGCGCACGGATCGCATTTATTACCCCGCACATGGGCCCGCGGTCGAAAACCCCAGGCAGCTTGTGCGCGGCATGATTGGTCACCGGCGTCAGCGGGAACGCCAGATTCTGAAATTGCTTGAAGCAGGTGAGGGGCACATTCCCGACATGGTCGCTGCAATGTACAAGGGTCTCGACCCGCGTTTGACGGGTGCTGCCGGCCGGTCGGTATTGGCGCATCTCATCGATTTGCAAAATCAGGGTCGAGTCGCTGCCCAAGGCGATGGTTGGCATTTAATCCTTTAAAAAACACCGTAAAAGCCCCCGCCAGAACTTGTTTCGATCGGCCTTATAGACCACATAGGGCTTCACTCGAGACGCAGATGACAAATCTGCAACGCAAAGGTACGACCCAATGAACGCCCCTGTAGCCCGCGAAAATCTGCAAGGACTTGACCTGCTCGCTGAAATCCAGCGGCTGAAAAAAGAACGCAATGCTGTCATACTCGCGCATTATTATCAAAAGCCGGAAATTCAGGACCTTGCCGATTTTGTCGGGGACTCGCTTGAACTTAGCAAGCGTGCGGCGGAAACCGACGCGGATGTCATCGCGTTTTGCGGCGTGAAGTTCATGGCCGAAACCGCCAAAATATTGAGCCCGCAAAAGACCGTGATTTTGCCCGATATGGCGGCGGGTTGCTCATTGGAAGACGCGTGCCCCCCCGGCAAATTCAAGGCGTTTCGGGAAGCACATCCCGACCATATCGCGCTGACCTACATCAATTGTTCGGCGGAAGTGAAAGCGCTGTCCGATATTATCGTCACGTCCTCAAGCGCCGAGACGATTTTGAGCCAAATTCCCCCCGAACAGAAAATCATCTTTGGACCCGACCGGCATTTGGGTGGCTATCTGAGCCGTAAGTTCAACCGCGACATGCTGTTGTGGCCGGGCGTGTGCATTGTGCATGAGGCGTTTTCGGAAACCGAGCTGCTGAAACTGAAAGCGCAGCATCCCGGCGTTCCAGTGGCAGCGCACCCCGAATGCCCGCCGCATATTATCGATCATGCCGATTATGTCGGCAGCACCAGCGGTATCTTGCAATATGCGCAGACGATAACGGGCGACACCCTCATCGTCGCGACCGAGCCGCACATCATCCACCAGATGGAAAAGGCGGAACCCACCAAGACCTTCATCGGTGCGCCGGGCGCTGACGGCAACTGCGCGTGCAATATCTGTCCTTATATGGCGCTCAATACGATGGAGAAGCTGTACCTCGCGCTGCGCGACCTTCAGCCGCAGATTCATCTCGACGAAGCCGTCCGTTTAGCTGCCAAGAAGAGCCTTGACCGGATGCTTGAAATGGCAAGCGGGACTGTCGGTAAAGGCGACCTCGGCAGGGCTTAAGTTTTAAGCGAGACCTTAGCATGAGATGAATTGGCCATTTGCTGAACGCTAACATCGCAAAAGCGGGCGGCGCGGCGCTTTTCGATGGATGGCGCTAAAAAGCAGAACGAATTGAAACCATTTCGCTGGCCAATCGTTCTTTCTATATGCTCCATACAGTACCCGTTATCCAACATCGGCTCATCACCGCGTTCGAAGAATTCGTACGCGATCCCTTATTTCCATGCGTGGGCGCAAAGGCCGCAATGGCTAAACAACAAATGACCTTTGTTGTTGCACGCGACATCACCTCTGCTTGGGATGACCTTGCGATCCATGAAAAAATTCGGGAGATTGTCGAACTTTATCGCCAAAATCCGGTACCTTTCCGATCACTCGCGGTGATATTCGAAAACGAAACGACAATGGATGAGCTGAGCTTTGAGCAACAGCTATGGAAGCGCCTGCAGTCGTTAAGCGACAAGGATGTTTGGCTTGGCCAAGAACGAGATAGCCGCGTTGCACATGATCCGAACCATCCCGAATTTTCATTAAGCTTTGGTGGGGAGGCGTTTTTTGTGGTCGGCCTTCATCCGCAGGCCAGTCGTCCTGCCCGCAGGTTTATCCGGCCGACGATGATCTTCAATTTGCATGATCAATTCGAAAAGCTGCGCGACGCCAATCAATATGAAAAGCTGCGCGCGTCGATTTTGGATCGCGATGTCAAAATTGCAGGGACAATAAATCCGATGCTTGCCAAACATGGTGAGGTTTCGGCCGCGCGTCAGTATAGCGGCAGGGCAGTGGAAAAGGGATGGAAATGCCCATATCAACGCGCCGGATCGCATCCCGATTTGGAGTTGCTTGATGCTATCACAGATTGAACCGCGATCGGGCGTGGCGTTTACGTTGAACAAGGGGGATATACTGACCGTTACCGACCCGATGGGCGAACAGGTAGCTGACTTGCTTGCATTTCATCAGGGCGACATTGGCGAAGTTATTTCGTCGGGGCGGACACTGGATTATGCAAGCCGCTTGTTCCTCACCACCGGTGACCTGTTATATTCCAACCGCAGCCATATAATGTTGGAGATCATCGCCGACGATGTTGGCCGTCATGATTTCCTGCTCACGCCGTGTAGCAAGGATACGTTCCGGATTATCTATGGCGACACCGATCCGCATCAGGGCTGCTTTGGAAATCTTGCAGGCGCACTTGCGCCTTTCGGTATCACCGAGGATATGATCCCTGTCGCGTTTAATTGTTTTATGAATGTCGCAATTGATGGCGCGACAGGTGTGTTGAGCGTCGACCCGCCATTGAGCCGCGCGGGCGATAGCATAAGATTTTTGGCGCATGCCGATCTTATCATTGGCCTTACGGCCTGTTCTGCGCTTCAGTCGAACAATGGATCATTCAAACCAATATATTATGAAATCGAGCCTGCTGCTTGATTGGCACTGATGTCGTCGGCACTGAAACGGCAGGGACGCACAGCACAACGGCTGGGGCGTTCGCGCGGCTGCGCATTAAGCTATGCTATTTGGTTCGCCATCAGAAAAGCGCCAATCTTGACGCCCCCAAAACCTTCAACGAACTGGTTCAGCGTCGCAAGCTTCTGAACCGCGATCAGCGTATGGTTACGCTGGCGGACAAGGTCGCCGTAAAGGCGCATGTGGCCGCATTGCTGGGGAACCAATGGGTCATTCCTACCCTGTGGCATGGCTTTGAAGTCCCGGACTCGCCGAGCTGGCCGCAACCATTTGTCCTTAAATCGCGGCATGGATGTAACCAGAATATATTTGTGCGCGAACGCGACATTGATTGGCCGTGGGTGCGTGTGCGCACTAAAAAATGGGTCAAGCGGCCTTATGGTCGCTGGCTGGATGAATGGCTATATGGTCAAATTCCGCGCGGACTGCTGGTCGAGCCCTTTGTTGGGACGCAGGGCGAACTACCCATCGATTATAAGATTTTTGTCTTCGGCGGACGGGCAACCTATGTTCAGGTGCATCTTGAACGCGAAAAACGGCACCGGTGGATTGTGTTTGACCGCACGTGGAACCGCGTTTCGGCGACCACAAAAGACGCTGACCCAGCCTGTCCAAAATCGCTGGATCGGATGCTGGATGCGGCGGAAACATTGGCCCGGGGGTTTGATTTTGTGCGTTGTGATTTTTACGAAGTCGGCGGTATCCCGCTATTTGGCGAGATGACCTTCTACCCGGGTTCGGGCTTGGATAAATTCAATCCCGTGGCGCTTGATGCCGTATTTGGACAAGATTGGCTGGATGCCGGCGGCCGATGAAAAGCGCCTTCATCTGACGTTCAGCGAAA
>CAZCXQ010000019.1:12055-19038 GCA_964502655.1 uncultured Sphingorhabdus sp. | reverse complement strand
TTCCTCGCGGCCGGGCTTGAGCACCATGAGCATGCGCTCCTGGCTTTCCGACAGCATCATTTCATAGGGGGTCATGCCCTCTTCGCGGCATGGCACCTTGTCCATGTCGAGGATGATACCCGCCTTGCCATTGGTCGCCATTTCGACGCTTGAGCTGGTCAGGCCAGCCGCACCCATATCCTGAATCGCGACAATCGCGTCCGACGCCATGAGTTCAAGGCATGCCTCAATCAGCAGCTTTTCGGTGAAGGGATCACCGACCTGAACCGTCGGGCGCTTTTCTTCAATGTCTGCGCCGAAATCCGCCGATGCCATCGTCGCGCCATGAATACCGTCGCGGCCTGTTTTCGAGCCGACATAGACAATCGGGTTACCAACGCCGGTTGCCGCCGAATAGAAAATCTTGTCCTGATCGGCGACGCCAACGGTCATGGCGTTGACAAGGATATTGCCGTCATAAGCCGGGTGGAAATTGGTTTCGCCGCCCACGGTGGGCACGCCAACACAATTGCCATAGCCGCCAATGCCCGCAACCACGCCTTGCACAAGATGCTTCATCTTGGGATGGTCAGGGCGTCCGAAGCGCAGCGCGTTCATATTTGCCACGGGGCGCGCGCCCATTGTGAAAACGTCGCGCAAGATACCGCCAACGCCGGTCGCCGCACCCTGATAGGGTTCGATATATGACGGGTGGTTGTGCGATTCCATTTTGAAGATCGCGGCAAGCTTACTGCCGTTCGGGCCTTCGCCAATGTCGATAACGCCTGCATTCTCACCGGGGCCGCAAATGACCCAAGGCGCCTGTGTCGGCAGTTTCTTCAAATGGATGCGTGAGGATTTGTAGGAACAATGTTCTGACCACATCACCGAAAATATGCCGAGTTCAACCATGTTGGGCACACGGCCCATGGCGTGCAAAATGCGCGCATATTCTTCTTCATTGAGACCATGGTCGGCGACGATTTAGGGCGTGATTTCAGACATGACACGGCCTTAGCGATGCGGCGATTTTTGTGCCACATAAAATAAATGGGCGCTGGTATTGCTACCAGCGCCCACTGCGTCTGATGTTGGAAGTCCTTGGCCGCTAGGGCCATTCTTTCCGCTTTCTGACGTCCGGTTCCCCAATCTGACCCAAAGGCCATTTCGGTTCACCTTGGTACTTTGGGTATCCTACCCGGCGTTGCTTTTCTTGCGATCAGCCGCACATGATATTCGTTTTCTTCGTACCCACCGCCTCTGCCACATTTCCGGTCTTGCGACCGATTGCCTGCTGATTTGGTGATCCTGCATCCGTTCTGGTTCGCTCTGCTTTCCCGTTTCCGGTTCTGCTTTGCGTCTCAGCCTGTCTGCCTGATGACTTGAAGGTCTCATGCTTTTCGAGTCGCGCAAAGCGGTAAATGCCAAGTTATCCACAGGCAGGCCACTTCGCGGTGGACAATATGGAGAACAACTTTGTCGCTGAAACAGAAACGGCCTCCACGCTGTGCATGGAGGCCGTAATATTGTCCGGGGGCGAGGGAGAGAGGAGGAGAGCCGCCCGGTCAATCTGTGTTTCGGCAATCGCTTACCGTTGAGGGGCAAATAGGGGCGGAGCCTTCATGCTGCAATTGCGAAAACAACAGGGCCAGTTGCATGTTTTGCAACTCGCCCTGTTTTTCAACGAAATGCATCAAATGCATTCGAATGCCGGGATAAAAAGCGGTTAAGGCGCAATTCCATTACCGGGAAGCGACGCGTTGACGATACCGCCATCGCACGCAATGGTTTCCCCAACGATATAATCACCCGCACGCGCCGCCAGGAAAATCGCGAGCCCCGCCATATCTTCAGGTGTTCCGATGCGCGGGAACGGGATATTTTTGCCGACAGCTTCGGCATGGTCACGCGCCGCTTTGTTCATGTCGGACTGGAATGCACCGGGCGCAATGCCCGACACAAGGATATTGTCCTTCACCAGCTCGGCAGCCAAACGGCGGGTCAGGTGAATGACCGCGGCCTTTGATGCCTGATAGCTGTAGGTTTGCCATGGGTTGATACGCAGGCCGTCAATCGACGCGATGTTGATGACCTTGCCGGGACGATCAAATGTCGCGGCCGCTTTCAACTGCGGATGCAAAGCTTGCGTCAGGAAGAACAAGGATTTGACGTTCAGGTCCATCACGCGGTCCCAGCCCGATTCGGGGAATTGACCAAAATCGGCGCCCCATGCCGCACCTGCATTGTTCACCAGAATGTCGACCTTTTCCTCACGCTCGGCAATTTGTGCCGCGAGCGAAAGGCAGCCGTCAACGGTCGACAGATCGCAAGGCAGGCCAATGACCTGATTGCCAAATTCGGCAACGGTTTCTTCGATTTGGTCGACCTTGCGCGCGCTGATATACACGCGTGCCGCGCCTGCTTTCAAATAGCCTTCGACAATCATCTTGCCGATTCCGCGCGATCCGCCGGTGACCAGGGCCACGCGGCCATTGAGGTTGAATAAAGTTTGAATGTCCATGTCTAATCCTTTGCACAAAATAAGCCGTATGAACCGTAGCCCTGAGCAGCAGTCGCAACGCGACTGCGTCCGTCGAAGGGTGCCAACCAGCGGTTGCGCAGACCTCTCAACGCCCTTCGACTTTCGCCAAGGCTTCGCCTTGACGGCTCAGGGCTGCGGTTGTTTTTCCAATTCGTCTCAATAACCGTTCATCGTCGCCACGCGGTCTGCGTGATAATATGCATCGCCGAAAAATTCGTTCAGCCCGCGATCGCGCTTCATATAAAGGCCGATGTCATATTCATCGGTCATGCCAATGCCGCCATGCATTTGCACGCCTTCGCGTACTGCAAGATTGCATGCGAGGCCTGCTTTCGCCTTGGCCGCCGCAACATATAGCTCCGCCTTGGCATGGCCTTCATCCATCAACGATTGCGCCTTCAGCACAATCGAACGCGCGCCTTCCATTTCACCATAAAGATGCGCGGCGCGGTGCTGAAGTGCCTGAAACTCGCCGATGACGCGGTCGAACTGCTTGCGCGTTTTCAGATAATCGAACGTCATGTCCATTGCGCCGGTGCCAACGCCAACCATTTCGGCGGCCGCCCCAACGCGGCCAGCATCGAGCATTTTGGAAAGCACAGCCCAGCCGCCGTCAACGTCACCAATGACAGCGTCGGCATTCACCTGAACGCCGTCGAATTTCACATGCGCGGCCATCGCGGAATCGACAAGCCGTGCCGCCTCCATCGACAGGCCCGCCGCATCTTTGTCGACGGCGAACAATGTCAGGCCATCGGTCTCTCCCACCGCGCCTGCGGTCCGTGCGGCGACGATCAGCATGTCCGAAGACGTGCCTTGCACAACAAATTGCTTGTGCCCGGTCAGTTTGAAGCCATTGCCACTGCGTTCGGCAACGCAGGCAATTTTTTCGGGCCGGTGCTTTACGCCCTCTTCAATCGCAATGCCGATGACCGTTTCGCCCGCCAAAATGCCGGGGAACCAGCGGTCACGCATCGCCTTGTCGGCCAGCTTCAACGCCTCAACAGCGGCAACCGATGTCGTCAGAAATGGCGAAGGGGACAGGTTACGGCCAATTTCTTCCAGCACGATTCCGGCCTCAATCTGGCCCATGCCCATGCCGCCTTCCGCCTCTGGAATGAGGATGCCGGTGAAGCCCATTTCGGCAAACTGCTTCCACAGGCCGTGGCTGAAACCATCCTTGCAACCCATATCGCGAAATTTGCGGAAATGGGTGACGGGGGCTTCGCTCGCCATGAAATCACGCGCGCTTTCGCGCAGCATATTCTGGTCGTCGTTCAATGTCATCGCCATGGTCTCAAGCTCCCGGCATTTCGAGGATACGTTTGGATACGACGTTCAGCATCACTTCGCTGGTGCCGCCTTCAATCGAGTTCGCCTTGGTCCGCAACCAATTGCGTGCCTTTGACCCGCCGTTGGAACGTTCGCTTTCCCATTCCAGGGCCTGCGTTCCGCCAATCGACATCACCAGTTCGTTACGCTTTTTATTCAGCTCGGTCCCGACATATTTCATCAGGTTGGAATAAGCAGGATGCGCCTTGCCGGTTTTCCATTCGTCCATGAACCGTTCGCCATGCGCCCGGAACGTCAGATTTTCGACGTCAAACAATGCCATCTGCGCGCGCAGCACGGGTTCTTCGGACAATACAGCCTTCATCGCCGCACCGATGGAGGTCACGCCGCCATCGCCGCCCATGCCCGAAATCATCTCGCGCTCATGCCCGAGCAGATATTTCGCGACATCCCATCCGCGGTTCAATTCGCCAACGATCTGATGCTTGGGCACCACGACATTGTCGAAGAAGGTTTCGCAGAAAGGCGAGTTGCCGGAAATCAACTTGATGGGCTTGGTCGTAACGCCGGGCGTTTCCATGTCGAACAACAGGAAGCTGATGCCCTGATATTTGTTGGTCTTGTCGGTGCGTACGAGGCAGAAAATCCAGTCCGCCTTGTCCGCATAGGATGTCCAGATTTTCTGGCCATTGACGACCCAATGATCTCCCTTGTCTTCGCCAAAGGTCTGCATCGATACAAGATCGCTGCCCGATCCCGGTTCGGAATAGCCCTGACACCAGCGGATTTCGCCGCGGGCGATCTGGCCCAAATAATGCACTTTTTGCTCTTCCGTGCCGAATTTCAGCAAGGCCGGGCCAAGCATCCAGATGCCAAAGCTGTTCAGCGGCGAACGGCAACCGAGCTTCGCCATTTCCTGACGCAGGACTTTGGTTTCCTGCGGGCTAAGGCCTGCGCCACCATAAGCTTTGGGCCAATCGGGCACGGTGTACCCCTTGGCCACGCAACGTTCGAGCCACAGCTTTTGCGCGTCGGATTGGAACACAAAATTGCGGCCGCCCCAGCAGACATCTTCGTCACCCTTGGCAGGCGTGCGCATTTCAGCTGGACAGTTTTCCTCCAGCCAGGCGCGCGCTTCGGCGCGGAAAGTTTCAAGCTCGGACATCATGCTCTCCTGTTTTAATCGCGTGATGAATTTTTGGGCGGTCACGCGCAGAAACGCAAGCGCTTATCGGTGAGCGAAGCATGCCGTAACGTCATTTGCATCGCGATTGACAGGCCAAGAAGCAAGCCTAGCATGAGGCTGGGAAACAGGAGAGACACAACGTGCGATTCGACGGAAAAACTACCCTTTCGCGCAGCGTGATTTAACTTTCCATGACGACAGCAGTGCCACTCCCCCGATCGTTGAAGGTCATGCATGGTATAGGCTCGGTAGCCTATGGCGTGAAGGACAATGGCTTTTCGGTTTTTCTGCTGATTTTTTATAATCAGGTGCTGGGCATCGACGCAGGGCTGGTCGGCACTGTGATTATGGCGGCGCTGATTTTCGATGCCTTCGCCGACCCGATCATTGGCGAGCTGTCCGACCGCACGCAAAGCAAATGGGGGCGCCGCCTTCCATGGTTATACGGTGCCGCAATCCCATTGGGTATCATCTGGATGCTGCTGTGGCACCCGCCCGAAATGGGGCAGACCGGAACGATCATCTGGTTGTTCTGTACCGCGGTATTGGCGCGCACATTGGTTGCAATGTGCGAAGTCCCGTCGATCGCTTTGGTGCCAGAATTGACCGGCGATTATGACGAACGCACGCGATTGATGCGGTACCGTTTTCTGTTTGGCTGGGCCGGCGGCTTGCTGATGCTGATTTTCGCCTATGGCATTTTCTTTACCGGCGAAAAGGGTGTGAGCGACCCCGATGGCTATGACTCGCTTTCCTTATGGGGCGCGTTGATGATGACGGGCGCGGTGCTGATTTCAGCATTGGCCCAGCACCGCCATGTCGCCAAACAATCCCCCCCTGCCCCGCGCGGCGCAGGCCTTGGCCATGCGCTTGCCGAGGTACAGGCGACCCTGTCCAACAAAGCCTTCCTCTGGCTGGTATCGGCCGCGTTGTTCGCCCTTATCAATCAGGGCCTCACCTTTGCGCTCAGCAACTATCAGCTCGCCTTTCTGTGGCAGCTACAGCAGATGGAAATGCTCTATTACGCACTTCTCCTGTTCGGCACGGTCATTGTCGCATTTTTCATTGTTCCGCCACTGTCTGCGCGCCTCGGCAAGAAAAACGCCGCTATCCTGCTTGCGCTGCTTTCGCTCAGCTTCAACACGGCGCTGTACGCCAGTTGGCTGCTTGACCTTGTGCCCGGTGGGCCATCGGACCCGTCGGTCACATTCATGTTTTTCTTCCTCATATTTTCCAACAGTACGGCTATCGGTATGATGATGCTGACATCGTCGATGATGGCCGATGTGGTCGAGGCATCGCAGGAAGAAACGGGCAGGCGTTCCGAAGGTCTGTTTTCCGCAGGCTATTTCTTCATGCAAAAATGCGCGGTGGGCATTGGCACTTTTGCCGCCAGTATGATCCTGACCTTGACTGACTTTCCGCTAAACGCCGTGCCGGGCAAAATTGACGTCGCTGTCCTTGATGGGCTTGCTTTATATTATATGGGCGTAGTGGCCGTGCTTGGAATTACCGGCGTTCTTATCCTGCGGCATTTCCCAATTTCACGCGAAAGTCATAATGAACGTTTGCGCGCCTTGAACACATCGGCATAGTCTGCCAGTTAAATATGCAATTAAATATGGAAGAGGAATTGAGTCATGAATTTCGATCTCACCGACAAACAAACTTACTGGCGGGACCGCATTCGCGACCATAACGAACGCTTCCTGCGTCCGCGCGTTGCCGATTATTATGCCGAACAGGCTGTGGGTGACCGTTGGAAAGTGCTTCAAGTCGTTGAAGAGGAAAAGGCACGGGCGAAAGCCGCTGGTCTTTGGAATCTGTTCATGCCGCCAACGTCGGGCCGCGTGCATGTCGATGACAGCGTCCATTTCGACGGCCCCGGCCTGACCAATTTGGAATATGCCCTGTGCGCCGAAGAAATGGGCCGCATCGGCTTTGCGTCCGAAGTGTATAACTGTTCAGCGCCCGACACCGGCA
>CAZCXQ010000019.1:0-12045 GCA_964502655.1 uncultured Sphingorhabdus sp. | reverse complement strand
ACGGTACCGCAGAGCAAAAAGAAAAGTGGATGATCCCGTTGATGAACGGCGAAATCCGTTCTGCCTTTTTGATGACCGAGCCAGCCGTGGCGTCGTCAGATGCAACCAACATCGAAACATCGATTCGCCGTGAAGGCGACGAATATGTCCTCAACGGCGTCAAATGGTGGTCATCAGGTGCGGGCGATCCGCGCTGCAAAATCGCGATTGTCATGGGCAAGACCGATTTCGAAGCCAAGCGTCATGCGCAGCAATCAATGGTGCTGATGGAACTCGACGCGCCGGGCGTTAAAATCCTGCGTCACCTTCCCGTGTTCGGATATGACGATGCGCCGCATGGCCATATGGAAATCGAACTCAAGGATGTCCGCATTCCGGCATCGAACATGTTGCTCGGCGAAGGCCGCGGCTTCGAGATCGCGCAAGGGCGCCTTGGACCTGGCCGTATTCACCACTGCATGCGCACCATCGGGACCGCTGAAGAAGCGCTGGAGAAAATGTGCAAGCGGCTTCAGTCGCGCGTTGCTTTCGGCAAGACCGTTGCCGAACATAGCGTGTGGGAAGAACGCATCGCACGTGCGCGTATCGACATTGAAATGACCCGTCTGCTTTGCCTCAAGGCGGCGGACATGATGGACAAGGTCGGTAACAAGGCAGCGGCTGCGGAAATCGCGATGATCAAGGTGCAGGCACCGACGATGGCGTTGAACATCATCGACAACGCCATTCAGGCGCATGGCGGCGGCGGCGTGTCCGACGATTTCGGCTTGGCGAATGCATGGGCGCATCAGCGCACCTTGCGTCTCGCCGATGGTCCGGACGAAGTGCACGCCCGTGCCATTGCCCGTATGGAATTGGGCAAGCATGGCGGCCGCGGCAAAGAAGGCATGTCGAGCGGTGACATCGGGGTAGCCCGGTGAAAGCGGCCGTCCTGATCGAAGCGGGCAAACCGCTTCAGATTGAACAGGTCCATATTTCGAACCCCGGGCCGCATGAGGTGCTTATCCGCACTGCGGCCTGCGGGCTTTGCCATAGCGATCTGCATTTCATTGAAGGCACATATCCGCATCCCCTGCCCGCGATTCCGGGTCATGAGGCGGCGGGTATTGTGGAGGCCGTGGGCAGCGAAGTGCGCACTGTTAAGGTCGGGGACGCCGTTGTCACCTGCCTGAGCGCATTCTGCGGCCATTGCGAATATTGCGTCTCCGGCCGGATGTCCTTGTGCCTTGGCGGCGAAACCCGGCGCAAGCCCGGCGAAGCCCCACGCCTGACGCGGCCCGATGGCAGCATCGTCAACCAGATGCTGAACCTGTCGGCTTATGCCGAAATGATGCTGGTGCATGAACATGCGTGCGTTGCGATTAACCCCGAAATGCCGCTTGATAAGGCATCGGTCATTGGCTGTGCGGTCACCACAGGTGCAGGCACCATTTTCAACGCATGCAAAGTAACGCCCGGTGAAACCATTGCGGTTATCGGCTGTGGCGGCGTTGGTCTTGCAACGATTAACGCGGCGAAAATTGCCGGCGCGGGCCGTATCATTGCGGCTGATCCCATGCCCGAAAAGCGTGCACTGGCGATGAAGCTCGGTGCCACGGATGTCATCGACCCAATGGATGCTGATGCAGCCAAGCAAATTCAGGATTTGACTAAAGGCGGCGTTGATCATGCGATTGAAGCTGTCGGTCGTCCCGCGTCGGGTGAGCTTGCCGTCAAATCGCTCAAGCGCGGCGGGACTGCCACGATCCTGGGCATGATGCCGCTGCAGCATTCGGTCGGACTGTCGGCAATGGACCTGCTGTCGGGCAAGAAACTGCAAGGTGCGATCATGGGCGGTAACCGCTTCCCTGTTGATATTCCGCGCCTCGTCGATTTCTACATGCGCGGCATGCTGGATCTCGACAGCATCGTTTCAGAAACCATTCCGCTGGAACGTATCAATGAAGGCTTTGACCAAATGAAGCGCGGTGATGCTGCCCGTTCGGTTATCGTATTTGACCAATGACCGCAGCGCCGACACCCATTGATGCACAGACGGCCTTTACCGGTACCGTTGCACCAACCGGCACGGACATATTGGACGAAGCCAAGCTTGCCGAATGGATGACCGCCAATGTCGCGGGTTTTGAAGGCCCCGTGCAGGCGCTGAAATTTGCCGGCGGGCAATCCAACCCGACCTACCGGCTCAACGCCAAAAGCGGGTCTTATGTGCTGCGCCGCAAGCCATTGGGTATATTGTTGCCCAGCGCGCATGCCGTGGACCGCGAATATAAAGTCATCGCGGGGCTTCATCCCACCGGCTTTCCCGTGGCCAAGCCCTATGGCCTGTGCACCGACGACAGCGTCATCGGCAGCTGGTTCTACATCATGGACATGGTCGAGGGCCGCACGATCTGGGACGGCGCAATGCCGGGGTCGAACCCGGCCGAGCGCACAGCAACCTATGAAGCGATGATCGACACGCTGGCCGCGTTACACAATGTTGACGTCGACGCAGCCGGACTGTCCGATTTTGGCAAACCCGGCAATTATTTCGGACGTCAGGTGGACCGCTGGACAAAGCAATATCGACTGGCGGAAACCGAGGTCATGCCCGAAATGGAGCGGTTGATCGAATGGCTGCCCAAAACGCTGCCCGAACAAACCCGCACCAGCGTCGTTCATGGTGACTACCGCATCGATAATATGATTTTCGATGCCAAGGATCCACATGTTGTCGCCGTGCTCGACTGGGAACTATCGACGCTTGGCGATCCGCTGGCGGATTTCACATATGTCGCGATGGCATGGGTCACGCATAATGAAGGGCGCTCCGGCGTCATGGATTTGGACCGCGCGGCACTTGGCATCCCCGAATTGGACGCGATGGTCGAACGTTATTGCGCGGCAACCAACCGCGACGGCGTGCCCGATATGAACTGGTATTTTGCCTATAACTTCTTCCGCTTGGCGGGGATTATTCAGGGCATCAAGAAACGCGTTATCGATGGCACCGCAAGTTCGGCCCATGCACAAGCGATGGCCGAACGTGTGTACCCGCTCGCGCAATCCGCATGGAAATTTGCCGAGCAATCCGGGGCGTAAATTTGGCTTTCATGGGGGAGTGCTATGTCGTTATTTGACATGAGAGGGCAGGTCGCGGTTATTACCGGATCATCGCGCGGTATTGGCAAGGCAATCGCCGAAGAAATGGCCGAGCAAGGCGCGAAGGTCGTCATATCCAGCCGCAAGCTTGATGCCTGCGATGAAGTCGCCGCAGCGCTTAATGCGAAATATGGCGAAGGCACTGCAGTCGCAATTGCCGCCAATATTTCGTCTAAGGAAAGTCTGCAGGCTTTGGTCGATGGCAGTCGCAAAGCATTTGGCAAGATCACAGCTTTGGTCTGCAACGCAGCCTCGAACCCATATTATGGCCCGATGGCGGACATCAGCGACGATGCATTCAGCAAAATTCTGACCAACAATATCGTCGCCAACAACTGGCTCATTTCCATGGTTGTGCCGGAAATGATCGCACGCGGCGAAGGGTCCATTACGATTATATCGTCAATCGGTGGCCTGAAAGGATCGTCCGTCATTGGCGCCTATTGCATTTCCAAAGCAGCGGACATGCAGCTGGCACGCAATCTGGCGGACGAATATGGACCAAAAGGTGTGCGGGTGAACTGCATCGCGCCGGGCTTGATCAAGACCGACTTTGCAAAGGCGCTTTGGGACAACCCCGAAACATTGAAACGCTCGACATCGACCGCATCGCTAAAGCGTATTGGTGAGCCCCATGAAATTGCGGGCGCGGCAGTATTTCTGGCTTCCCCGGCGGGCGCGTTTATGACGGGGCAAACAATGGTCATTGACGGCGGCGTGACAAGCAGCGGCGGAGGAGTAGGATAATGGGCGCATTAGCAGGCAAAGTAGCCATCATCACAGGTGCAGGTTCAGGGATTGGCCGCGCATCGGCCATTCGCTTTGCCGCCGAAGGCGCAAAGGTCGTTTTGGGCGATATGGCCGCATCGGTGCATGACACCGCCGCCATGATTGGCGACGCCGCCACCGCCGTCCAGATGGACGCAGGTGATGAGGCGGATGTCGCCGCGATTGTCGCAAAGGCCATCGAACTGCACGGCCATCTTGATGTCGCCTTTGCCAACGCTGGCATTTCCGGCGGCATGGAAGGTATCTTCGACAACACGGTCGAGAATTTCACCAGTGTCTTGCGCGTCAACCTCATTGGTCCTTGGCTGATGGTCAAGCATGCGGGCAAGGTCATGGCCGATGCCGGCAATGGCGGTTCGATCATCCTGACCGCAAGTGTCGCGGGCATTCGTTCGGGTGCGGGCGGCCCGCCTTATTCGGCATCGAAAGCCGGCGTCATCAATCTGGCGCAGGTCAGCGCGCAACAATTGTCGGGCACCAATGTCCGCTGCAACGCCATTTGCCCCGGCCTGACCGAAACCGGCATGACCAAGCCGACATTCGATTATGCCAAGGAAAAGGGCGTGACCGACAAGATCGGCCGCCTCAACCCGCTGCGCCGCGGCGCGCAGCCAGAGGAACTCGCCAATGTCGCCTTGTTCCTTGCGAGTGATCAGGCCAGCTACGTCAATGGTCAGGCCATTGCCGTCGACGGCGGCCTTTCCAGCTCGCACCCCGTAACCCGCCAATTAACAGGACAAACAGCCGTATGAACGCCGAAGAATTAGGTTTCCGTCCAGACCGGCTTGCCCGGATACCTGCATTCATTCAGACCGAATATCTCGACAGCGGGAAATTGCCCTTTGCGGCGCTGCTGGTCGGACGCGGTGATGATATTGCGCTTCAGTGGAATTCAGGCGTTGCCGACGACGCAATCTTCCGCATTGCATCGATGACCAAGCCCATCACCTCGGTCGCGTTCATGCAGCTGGTCGAACAGGGCAAGGTTGCGCTGACCGATCCGGTTTCCAAATATATTCCGGAGTTTGCGAAATTGGGCGTATTTATGGGCGGCGGCGGCAATGTGCCGTTTATGACGCGCCCGCCGACGACCCAGATGCGCATCGTCGATCTGCTGCGCCACACGGCTGGTTTTACCTATAGCTTTCAGGAACAGGGCAATGTCGATGCGGCCTATCGTAAGACCGATGTTGAAAGCTGGACCAAAAATACATCGCAAAGCGTGATCGACACGCTCGCGCAAATCCCGCTCGAATTCGACCCCGGCACGCAGTGGAATTATTCCGTCGCCACTGACATTGTCGGCATATTGGTGGAGCGGATCAGCGGATTATCACTGGCTGAATATTTCCAGACGCATATCTTCGCGCCGCTGGGCATGGCCGATACATTTTTCCAAGTGCCTGCCGATAAGGCATCGCGCATTCCCGACGGCTTTGGCTTTGACCCCGACACCAAGATGAAGCTGATCGACCAGGCTGGGGCCGAAAGTGCCTGGGCCAAGGGTTGGACGTTCAACTCCGGCGGCGGCGGCCTTGCGTCGAGCATATCCGACTATCATCGTTTTTGCCGGATGCTGCTCAATGGCGGCGCGTTGGATGGGGCACAAATCTTGAGCCCCAAAACAATCGAATTGATGACCGCCAACCATATTCCCGGC
This sequence comes from uncultured Sphingorhabdus sp., assembly GCA_964502655.1. Taxonomy (GTDB): domain Bacteria; phylum Pseudomonadota; class Alphaproteobacteria; order Sphingomonadales; family Sphingomonadaceae; genus Sphingorhabdus_B. The sequence goes on along the minus strand of CAZCXQ010000019.1, from coordinate 6,452 downwards.
GGCCAAGACCTGACGCAAATGTCGAAGTCTTTGTTTAGCGAGGCCGAAATGGCCGGCATTGGCTTTGGCCTTGGCTTTGCCACGACCATCGACAGCGCGGCGACACTCGCGCCATGTTCCAACGGCGATTTTTATTGGGGCGGCATGTATTCCACCGCCTTTTTCATCGATCCGGTGGAAGACATCATCATGATTTTCATGACGCAATTGCTGCCATCGACCACCTATCCGGTGCGCCGCGAAATCAAGACGATGATCTATTCGGCGCTGACGGCGTAAGCACGTCCTGCTGATCTTGGGTCCGGTGGGGAAACGAACTCCACCGACCCCCTAAACCGTCGCAACCTCCACCTGATTGACCGGCACGGGTTTTGCCCGTGCCGCAATCAGGCTTCCGCCCACGATCAAGGCCGTGCCCACAAGCACCGGCCAGGTGACGGGTTCGGCAAAAAACAGCCAACCGAAAAACGCGGCCCAGACAAAGGCGGTATATTCAACCGGAATCAAAATCTGCGCCTCCGCGCGTGCATAGGCCCAGCTTAATAGGAGCAGCGAGAGAACCGCCAGCGCAGCAGATGCGCCGACCAACGGGGCATCAGACATGCCGATGGGCTGCAAAAACCAAGGCGCAGCAACGCCAAGCGTTAACGCGACAAACAGATTCTGGAAAAAGGCGATTTCGATTGGGCCAGCGACCTGCGCCTGCTGCCGCGCGAGGATGAGGTTATAGGCAAACACCACCGCCGAAAATAAAACCGCGGCAGCACCCCATACATGGTCCATCGTATAATGTCCGCTCAACCGGCCCGCCATGATGACGGCAACGCCGCCCAAACCCGCCAGCGATGCCCAGATCGCCTCTTTACCAATGGTTTCTTTCAACATCACAGCGGCAAGATATAGCGCAATGACGGGCGCGATGAAGCTCAGGCCAATGGCTTCGGCCAAGGGCAATTTCGTGAGCGACCAGAAAAAGCTGACCGCCATCACCGCAACGACGATGCTGCGCCACAAATGGATTTTCAGCAGATGTAGCGGCGGCCATTTCTGCCGCGTGCCAACGAACAAAACGCCCATCAACAATGCACCAACGGTGTTGCGCCACATCACCGCATTATACGCGCCGATGGAGAGCGCCAGATCCTTCATCGCCGCGTCCATCAACGAAAATGTCCCGATACCAGCCGCCGCGACCATGAAGGGGACAAAGGGGCGCGGGTGCAATTCAGCCATGGCTAAATGCTATGCGCCGCAAGGTCCGTCAGGGCATTGCCATCGACCCGGTACACTGTCCATTCGTCCATCGGACGTGCGCCAAGCGCCTTGTAAAAATCAATCGCGGGCGTGTTCCAATCGAGCACGGACCATTCCAGCCGTGCGCAATCGCGCTCCACCGCCAGCGCCGCAAGCTTACCCAGCAATGCCTTGCCAAGGCCCGAACCACGCGCATCGGGCCGGACGAACAGATCCTCCAGATATATCCCCGGACGCCCTTCAAAGGTTGAAAAATTATGGAAGAACAAGGCAAAACCCTGCGGCGTGCCGTCAATCTCGCCGATCAACACCTCAGCAAAGGTGCGCGGTCCAAACAGCTTTTGCGCCATCACCGCTTCATCAAAACGCACTTCATGGGCAAGCTTTTCATATTCCGCGAGGTCGCGGATAAACTGGCCAATGAGCGAAATGTCCGCTGGCGTCGCCGAACGAATGGAAATCATGACGTTGTTCCGTTGAGCCGACACGTAAAACGACGATAAGAAAGGTACATCGCAGCGCCGACGCAACCCGCCATCGCGCCAACAGTCAAGGAATCGAACAGCATCAATGCCCACACCACCGCCGCCGGGCTGCCCATAGCCCATCTGTGGTTCAGCCCATGCAGCAGGAACAGCGGGACATAGGCAGCGACCAGCAGCAAAATCAGTAAGGGAACATAGCGCCACCCTTGGAATAGCGCAGACCGCCAATCTACCCTCTCGCTGTGGTCTCCAAAAATGCCCGCAAGCAAAAGAAGCAGGAATGGCGTGGATATGATCGCAAGGATGGTGCGAAGAATATTCAACGGTACGGCGGGTATGACGTGCGCAAAAGGCTCTGCCAACACACCGATGACGCCGAATAAGACGAACCCCAATAGCAATTTGCGCCAAGCAATGTTGCGCAGATCATACCAGCGCCCTCCATTCGCCTGGTTCCACCAGAAACGTGCCGATGCGAAAAAACAAAGCAGGAGGCCGGCGATCTTGGCATAGCCGAAGCCCCATCGAACCGGGTGATTGCTCAGTGCGACCGCAGCGTCGCGGCTGTCAAACATACCGAGGGAAATTTCCGCAACATGTTGCGCGAATTCAGGGATTATAACGAGCGCCAGCACCCACGGCGCAACCCAAAACATCGAAAGTCCTTTGGAATAGAGCTCTACCACATCACTTAAAAGCGCCCGAACTGCTCCCGCAACACTATCCATGCTTTCCCCCAAAAATATGACTTCAAGCCGCTTTCCCGTGCAACGTATCCATGCTGACGCTGGTGCCGGCGTCAATCTCGGCCGCTTTGGCTTCGACCAATTTGACGATGTGGCTGACCATGTCGTCATTTTCGACATGGTGATCGGTCACGCCCGACAGATAGACCATATGCTTGCCATTGCCGCCGCCGGTGATGCCGATGTCGGTTTCGCGCGCTTCGCCGGGGCCGTTGACGACGCAGCCAAGCACCGAGAGGGACATGGGCGTCTTGATATGGCTCAGCGCGTCTTCCAGCTTTTGCACGGTACGGATGACGTCGAAACCTTGACGGGCACAGCTGGGGCAGCTGACGACGCGGACGCCGCGCGTACGCAGGCCCAATGCTTTCAGGATTTCATAGCCAACGCGAACTTCTTCTTCGGGTTCGGCAGACAGGCTGACGCGGATGGTGTCGCCAATTCCGGCCCAGAGCAGATTGCCCATGCCGATGGATGATTTGACCGTGCCGCCAATCAACCCGCCCGCTTCGGTAATCCCCAGATGCAGCGGGCAATCAACCGCCTCGGCCAGCCCCATATAGGCCGCAACCGCAAGGAACACGTCGGACGCTTTGACCGCGACCTTATATTCGTGGAAATCATGGTCCTGCAGCAGCTTGATATGGTCAAGCGCGCTTTCGATCAGCGCCTCCGGGCAAGGCTCGCCATATTTTTCGAGCAGGTCCTTTTCCAAGGATCCGGCGTTCACACCAATACGGATCGCGCAGCCATTGGCCTTGGCGGCGTTAACGACCTCTTTCACGCGCTCTGACGAGCCGATATTGCCCGGGTTAATCCGCAAGCACGCAGCGCCAGCGTCCGCCGCCTCAAGCGCGCGTTTATAATGGAAATGAATGTCGGCGACGATGGGCACATTGGCGGCGCGCACGATCTGTTTCAGCGCAGCGGTGCTTTCGACATCTGGGCAGGACACGCGGATGATATCGACGCCGGCATCTTCGCAGCGGCGGATTTGGGCGATGGTCGCCGCGGCATCGCTGGTCAGCGTATTGGTCATCGTTTGCACCGCAATCGGGGCATTTCCACCAACGGGGACATTCCCCACCATGATTTGGCGGGACTGACGACGCGCGATATCGCGCCAAGGGCGAATGGAAGACATTTGGGGGATATAGGCGGCTTGGAATATTCCCGCAATCATCATCCTGTACGTACGACACAAGAGAAGCGCTTTGAATTACGCATGGTTAACACTATGGCGCGCACATGAAACGCTTGCTTATCGCTCTTCTCGTCCTTTTCGCGCCGCTTGCCCCTGCCCAGGCATATTGGGAATATGGGCATGAGACGGTCGCGAAAATCGCGCAGGCCAATATGTCACCCAATGCGCGTGCAAATATGCAGCGACTGTTGCGCGCGGCGCCGATGCTCGGCACGCCCAAATGCACAATGCGCAATATCAGCGAGGTCAGCGTCTGGGCGGATTGCATCAAGGGCGATCGGGTGCGCTGGGGCTACACCAACAGTTGGCATTATCAGAATGTCGATATTTGCAAGCCGTTCGATCTGAAAAGCGCGTGCGCCGACGGCAACTGCGTGTCGGCGCAGATCGACCGCAATGTTGCGTTGCTGTCGAACAAGGCGCTGCCCGCGCATGTCCGTTTGGAGGCGCTGGCTTTCCTCGTGCATTTTGTAGGCGATATGCACCAGCCATTGCACGCGGGTGACCATGCGGACCGTGGCGGCAATGACCTAAAGGCCAGCTATGGCATCATGCCGGGATATAATTTGCATGCGGTGTGGGATGGTTTGCTCGCGGACCGTGCGCTGTCTGCTGCGCCAGCTATCGTCCGTGCTTTTTCACCAGCGGAGAAAGCCGCCGTCGCACAAGGCAATGTCCGGCAGTGGAGCGAAGAGAATTGGGCAATATCGAAAGAAATTGCTTATCCCCGCGCGGTCGATGCTGACCCATGTGGCGCCAAGCCAACCGCGCCCGTGGTGATTGATGAAGCCGACGTCGCGGCGTCACGCGCCGCATTACGCCAGCAGGTTGAACGCGGCGGGATCAGGCTGGCGCGGTTGTTGGACGAAGCGCTGCGTTAACCCTTAAAGCCCGCGCCATTTCCAGCCGCCCTCGGTGTGATTGCGGGCGATGATGGTGAAAATGCCGGTCATGATCAACATGAGCGCGACCGTCACTATTGTGGGTATCGCTTGATCATTGTCCGCGAGCAGCGCCAAGCCAATCATCGCCAAAATATAAAAGCCGAGCACGGCCCATCCCTGCCACTTGAACGGCAGGCCAGCGCCATAACCGAAACGTTTCGCACGAAACCAAGGTTCTTTGCCGAAGAATAAACCGAGCATCTTACATCTCCTTTGGCGGTCGTCTGCGTTTGGCCAAGGCCGCACGCAACAATAGCTTATTTTCTGTATGGGCGCTCGGGAAATCAACAAAAAAGGGCTGCGCAGATTTTCGCCTGCGCAGCCCCGTTTTGGTTTGATAAAAAGCGTTATTCGCCCGTCGGGAAACCACGCTTTTTCATGATATATTTCACGTCAGGATCACGACCACGGAATGCGCGATAGGCTTCGATCCGGTCGGTTTCATTGCCCGTTGCCAACAACATCGACCGGAACCGCTCAGCTGTTTCCTTGTCCCAGACATCGCCTTTTTCGGTGAAGGCCGCCCATGTGTCGGCGTCCATCGTTTCGGACCAGAGATAGCTGTAATAACCCGCCGAATAGCCATCGTCGGCAAACAGATGGTTAAACTGCGGCAGGCGATGGCGCATTGCCATTTCCTTCGGCATGCCAATTTCGGCCAGCGTATCGCGTTCAAATGCGCGCGGATCGGTTACCGGTTCGCTGCGGTTATGCAGCTTCATATCCAAAATGGCGCTCGACAGATATTCTACGGTCGAAAAGCCTTGGTTGAACGTATCACTCGCGCGGATTTTTTCGACCAAGGCCGCCGGGATTGGCTCCCCTGTTTTATAATGCTTGGCATAAGTGTTGAGCACATAAGGCGTGAGCAACCAGTTTTCGTTCACTTGGCTTGGATATTCCACAAAGTCGCGCGGCGTGCCGCCAAGGCCCGGCCATGTGATGTTATAGTTCAGATAATGAATGGCGTGACCAAATTCGTGGAACAATGTCGACGCGTCATCAATGCTGATCAGCGTTGGCACGCCATCGGCGCCGGGCACGAAGTTGTTATTGTTCGACGCCAGCACGATGTCATTCTTGCCACCCAATTTGTGCTGGCTGCGATAAGTGGTCATCCACGCGCCCGAACGCTTACCGGCGCGCGCGAAATTATCGAGGTAGAACAGGCCAATGACCTTGCCATCGCGCTTAACCTCAAATGTCCGCACCTTGGGTTCGAACACAGGGACTGTGCCGGTGTTTTCCGTGAAGCTCATGCCATATAGCTTGCCCGCGGCGTCGAACATGGCGGCGACCATATTATCCAGCTGGAAATAGGGTTTAACGGCTTCCTGATCGAGGTCATATTTCGCCTTGCGGACCTTTTCCGCGTAAAAACGATAATCCCATGGTTCGATTGTGATGTTGTCGGCATTGGCGATCGCCTGCATGTCGGCCACTTCTTCTTTGACGCGGGCAACAGCAGCAGGCCAGACCTTCATCATCAAGTCCATTGCCTTGTTCGGATCCTTCGCCATCGTGTCGGCCATGCGGTAATGGGCATGGGTTGGAAAGCCCAGGATTTCGGCACGCTGCTGACGCAGTTTCAATATTTCGGCGATGGTCGCGTTGGTGTCGTTCGCATTTTGGTTATCGCCGCGCATCGTGAACGCCCGCCAGACCTTTTCACGCAAATCGCGACGCGTTGAATTTTCAAGGAACGGCTGCACGGCAGAACGGGTGTTCACAACGGCCCATCCGACCTGACCCTTTGCCTTGGCCGCAGCCTGAATCGCCGCGACATAGCTTTCGGGCAATCCAGCAAGGTCCGCCGCGT
>CAZCXQ010000018.1:0-19617 GCA_964502655.1 uncultured Sphingorhabdus sp. | reverse complement strand
TGGGGCAAGAGCACGCCCACAACAAAATAGCCGCGATGATGCCTTATCAGGTGAACGAGCAGCTTATGGCTATGGCGAAGGCCGATGCCAAATTTCTGCACTGTCTGCCTGCGCACCGTGGCGAGGAAGTCACCGATGCCGTGATCGACGGACCGAAGTCGGTCATCTGGGACGAAGCCGAAAACCGGCTGCACGCACAAAAATCTATATTACGCTGGTGTTTTGGCCAAATTTAATGGCTGGGCAGTCCGAAACTTTTTGTAATCAGCCTTTGCGCTTTTCCATTCCGACCCGTGACGCACGCGGACGGTTGGTGCGGCTTGACGAGGTGTTGGCTGAAATATTGGCCGCGCATGCTTATCCGCCCGTCATTGAGAAAACGCTCGCCGAGGCACTGGTCCTCACGGCACTGCTGGGCGCCTCGCTGAAGGAAAAAGGCAGTCAGCTGACATTGCAGACGCAAACCGAAAAGGGCGCCATTCGTTTGCTGGCCTGCGATTATAAGGATGGCGCATTGCGCGGATATGCGCAGTTTGATCCAGCGACCGTTGCCGCGCTGCCCGACGATGCCACATTGTTGGGTATCTTCGGCAAAGGCTATCTTGCCATTACGTTCGACCGAATGAAGCCAGCGGTTGAGGGCGGTGGCCGGTATCAAGGTATCGTGCCGCTTGAGGGCGATACGCTGGCGGATGCCGCGGCGAACTATTTCGTGCAGTCTGAACAAATACCGACGCTCATTCGCGTCGCCGTCGACCATGTGAACGGCCGCTGTGTGGCTGGCGGACTGCTCGTCCAGCATCTGCCTGAGGGCGAAGAAGGCCGCGAACGTCTGCATGTCCGGCTTGATCATCCCGAATGGGCGCATGTGGAAATCATTGCCTCCACCATCGCCCGCGCCGAACTTGCCGATCCATCATTGCCACTCGAAGAAATCGTCTGGCGCTTGTTCCACGAAGAACAGGAAGTGCGCATTGAGCAAGGCGAGCCGCTGTCCAAGGGCTGTCGCTGCGACCCCGTGCATATTCGCGATGTCATCGCAAAGTTTCCGGCAGAGGACCGCGCGAACATGGCTGATGATGCCGGTGATATCGTTGTGGATTGCGAATTTTGTTCGCGCCGCTTTCCGGTAAGTTTGGCGAGCTTTAACAACTGATCGAAATGCTTGGAGCAATCCGGTCACGCATCGTTCACAGCCCACATTCTATCATGCGAAACGCAGCATTTTGTGATATGTCCCCAAAATAAACAGGCCATTTCAATGAAGATGGCAGGTTTATGGATTGAAGCTTATGACAATGAAACTCTCCCAATATCATCTCGTTGGCGCCATTTTACTGTCGCTCACTTCAGCTTCACTTGCGCTCGCGAACGCAAATGATCTGTCATTATTGCACACGCTGGAACGCGGGCAATGGAGTTTCCGGGCAACTGGGGCCGAGGCACCGATGACAAAAATCTGTCTTGGCAACCCGGAGCTGCTAACCCAAATCCAGCATGCGGGCGCAGCCTGTGATCGGTACGTTGTCCGTTCGACCGTCAATTCAGTGACGGTCAGCTACACCTGCAAAGGTCAAGGACAAGGCCTGACGACCATCCGTAAGGAATCCAACCGGATCATCCACATTCAGTCGCAGGGCATTCACAATAATGCGCCGTTTTCGTTTGCGGTCGAAGGCCGAAGGACTGGCCCTTGCTAGGCCCATCGCCGTCGTCGCGGCGTTCATGAAATATTTACCATCTTTGCGTTAAAAGGATGCGTGTCTTTTCGGAGATACGCTTTCCTTCCTAGCTGGCTGCAACGCCATAGCTGGGCCGCCCGCTGTAACGCTTGGCGGCCCATTTTTTGTCAGAACGCGGCGATGCCCGTGATAGCGCGCCCCAGAATTAAAGCGTGGACGTCGTGCGCACCTTCGTAGGTGTTGACCGTTTCGAGGTTCGCCATGTGGCGCATGACTTGATATTCCTCGCTGATACCGTTGCCGCCATGCATATCGCGCGCGGCGCGGGCGATATCGAGCGCCTTGCCGACATTGTTGCGCTTCACGATTGAAATCATGTCGGGCGCCAGCTGGCCTTCGTCCATTAGCCGTCCGACCCGCAACGATGCCTGAAGCCCAAGCGCGATGTCGGTCATCATATCGGCCAACTTCTTTTGATAGAGCTGGTTGGCGGCCAGTGGCTTGCCAAATTGATGGCGATCAAGGCCATATTGGCGCGCCGCATGCATGCAGAATTCTGCGGCCCCCAACGCGCCCCAACTGATGCCGTAACGCGCACGGTTGAGGCAACCAAATGGACCCTTCAGGCCCTGCACGTCGGGCAAAAGCGCGTCCTCACCAACCTCGACATTGTCCATTATGATCATGCCAGTGGTGGATGCGCGCAGCGACAATTTGCCTTGAATTTTTGGCGCAGAAAGGCCTTTCATGCCCTTTTCCAGTACAAAGCCGCGAATGCCACCGCCATGTGCTTCCGATTTTGCCCAGACGACGAAGACATCGGCAAAGGGTGCGTTTGAAATCCACGTTTTCGAACCGTTGATGACATATCCGCCATCAACTTTTTTGGCAAAGGTGCGCATGCCCGCAGGATCGGACCCGGCGTCCGGCTCGGTCAAACCAAAGCAGCCGATAAGCGTTCCTGCCGCAAGCCCGGGCAGATATTTGCGGCGCTGTTCTTCGGAACCATATGCATAGATGGGATGCATCACGAGCGACGATTGAACCGACGCCATCGAACGATAGCCCGAATCGACGCGCTCAATCTCCCGCGCAATCAAGCCATAGGCGACATAAGACGCGCCAACGCCGCCATATTCTTCCGGAATCGTTGCACCCAGCAAACCCGTTTGGCCCATGAGCGGAAACAATTCGGGCGCATCACATTCGGTCCGGTACGCGTCAATCACGCGTGGCTGCAATTCGCTTTGCGCAAAGGCATGTGCCGTATCGCGGATCATGCGTTCATCTTCGGTAAGTTGCGCATCCAGACGGAAGGGGTCGGACCAATCAAATGCTGCCAATTCGGCCATAAGGTTTCTCCAATGTTGCATGGGTCGCTAAACTTTTTGTGTGCTGCGGGCAAGCTGGCAAAATGTCTGTAACCCGTCTATTCGCCTGCAATCAAATAGGAGATACTTGTGAAGCTGGCATCAGATGTAGAGACGATTCTGACACACCTCGGAACCCAAATTTCGGGGGATATGGCGTCATACTCGCCCGTTGATGGCAGCAATATCGGATCGGTGCCAACCGCCTCCGCTTCCGATATTGACGCGGCGTGCGCAAATGCCACCGCTGCCTTTCACAATTGGCGCGCCGTCCCCGCGCCGCGTCGCGGAGAGCTCGTCCGCTTGTTCGGCAATGCCTTACGCGAGGATAAGGAGAAGCTGGCGCGCCTTGTCACCATCGAATGCGGGAAGCCATTGTCTGAGGGCATGGGCGAAGTGCAGGAAATGATCGACATTTGCGACTTCGCCGTCGGCTTATCGCGCCAGCTTCATGGACTTACCATCGCCAGCGAACGTCCCGGCCACCGCATGATGGAACAATGGCATCCCTTGGGGCCGGTTCTGGTCATTTCTGCGTTCAATTTCCCTGTCGCCGTTTGGGCATGGAATGCGGCGTTGGCACTTGTCTGCGGCAATAGCGTTATCTGGAAGCCGTCGGAGAAAACGCCACTGACTGCGGTGGCCGTACAAGCCATTTTTGAACGCGCGGTGACCGCATTTGGCGATGCGCCAGCGCATGTATCACAAGTGGTGCATGGCCGACGCGACATTGGTGCGGCTTTGGTAGCGGACCCACGCATCGCGCTCATCTCTGCCACCGGCAGCACGCAAATGGGCCGCAAAGTCGGACAGGTTGCGGCCGCGCGGTTTGCCAAGACGATATTGGAACTTGGCGGCAATAACGCCGCGATCATCAGCGACAAGGCCGACCTTGCATTGGCGTTGCGCGGCGTCTTGTTCTCCGCGTTCGGCACAAGCGGGCAACGTTGTACGAGCCTACGGCGCGTCTTTGTACATGACGCGATCTATGACAATTTTGTAGAGGCACTTAAGGCCGCCAGCACATCGATGGCGGTTGGCGACCCATTAGATGGCGGCAACCTTGCAGGCCCCCTTATTGACGAAGCGGCATATGACGGCATGCGGATCGCGCTCGATGAAGCGCGTGCGCTTGGTGGAAGCATTACTGGCGGTGCGCGGTTGGACTTGGCAGGTGTCTATGTCCGGCCTGCGCTCGTGGAGATGCCCACCCACAATGGCCCGGCATTGCGCGAGACCTTTGCGCCGATACTCTACATCTTCCGCTATCATGATTTGGCGCACGCCATCACGCTTCAAAACAGTGTCGGCGCAGGGCTGTCGTCTTCGATATTCTCGACTGACGTCCGCGAGTGCGAACGGTTCCTGTCGGCAGAAGGTAGCGACTGCGGCATCGCCAATGTCAATATCGGCACATCAGGGGCTGAAATCGGTGGGGCCTTTGGCGGTGAGAAAGAAACGGGCGGTGGTCGCGAATCCGGTTCCGATGCATGGAAAGCCTATATGCGCCGCGCGACGAACACGATTAACTACTCGAATGAACTGCCGCTTGCGCAAGGGGTGACTTTCGACCTAGGCTAAGGCCTGAGGAGAGCGAAAATGCATGTCGAAAGATTGCCACCGGTGAAAGCAACGCTGCAGCCGAGCAACCACCCCTATCTCAACGGTGCGTGGACGCCGCAGCATGAAGAGGTGACGGCAACGGACCTTGCGGTGATAGAAGGCAGCATTCCTGACGACATTGACGGCGTCTATTTGCGCAATACGGAAAACCAGCTTCACCAACCGCTTGGGCGATACCATCCCTTTGATGGCGACGGCATGATCCACCAGATCGATTTTTCGGGTGGCAAGGCAAGCTATCGCAATCGCTTTGTGCGCACCCGTTGTTTTCGGGCGGAGCAGGACGCTGGCGGCTCGCTCTGGGGCGGGTTGATGGACAAGGTGGGCGTGTCGAAACGCCCCGGCTTTGGCGCGCATGGCAGCCTGAAGGATTCATCAAGCACCGACATCATCGTGCATGCGGGCAAGGCTGTGTCCACTTTCTACCAGTGCGGCGAGGGCTATGTCCTCGACCCCGAAACGCTGGAGCAAGAGGGTGTTGCGTCCTGGGTGCCGCTGGACGGCATTTCGGCGCATCCCAAGGTCGATGAGCGCACCGGTGAGCTGCTGTTTTTCAACTACTCCAAACATGCGCCTTATATGCATTATGGCGTGGTCGACCGCAGCGGAAAGCTGGCGCATTATGTGCCCATCCCGCTTCCCGGGCCGCGTTTGCCGCATGATATGATGTTCACCGAAAACTGGTCAATATTATGCGACTTCCCTTTGTTCTGGGATGAGGAGCTGCTGAAGCGCGACGTCCATGTGACGCGGCTGCACGAAGGGTTGCCATCGCGTTTCGCGCTCATTCCGCGTTATGGCCAACCTGAGGATATCCGCTGGTTTGAAGCAGACCCGACCTTTGTCTTGCACTTCATCAATGCCTATGAGGAAGGGGACGAGGTCATCCTCGACGGCTATTTCGAAGAGGATCCTTATCCGCCACCGATCGAAAATGCCGACGGCTATGGGCATATGATGGCTTATGTCGACGAACATAGCTTCAAGCCCAAGCTGCACCGTTGGCGTTTCAACTTGAAGGACGGCACCACACGCGAAGAGCGGTTGGATGACCGGATTTTAGAGTTTGGGATGATGAACCAACGTTATTTGGGGCTGCCCTATCGTTATGCCTATAGCACGACGTCAAAGCCGGGTTGGTTCTTGTTCACAGGCTTCGTCAAACATGATTTGGTCACCGGCGAGTCCTGGGAGGTCCAGCTGACCGATGGTCGCTATGCCAGCGAGGCGCCCTTCGCCCCGCGCGTGGGCGCCGTGGACGAAGACGATGGCTATCTTGTCAGCTTTGTGACCGACGAAAATCGTGGAACGTCGGAATGCATCCTCATCGACTGCAAACGCTTTGCTGATGGGCCGGTTTGCAGAATCGCTTTGCCACATAAGATCAGCAGCGGAACCCACGCGCATTGGGCGGACCGAACCGTCCTGTAGTTTTCTATTTCTGGAAAACGACCTTCGTTCCGGGGCGTACCATACCGGCCAATCGCGCAGCATCCCAGTTGGTCAGCCGGACACAGCCATGGCTTTCCGCCCGGCCAATCGTCGCCGGTTCGCCGGTGCCGTGAATGCCATAATGCGGTTTCGATAGATCAATCCAGACAATGCCGACCGGGCTGTTGGGGCCGGGCTGCAAAAGTTGCTTATCCTTGCTGTCGTTTACATCCCAGAACAGTTCTGGGTTATAGTGGAACTCCGGATTACGCGCGACGCCCTTGATCGTCCAATTGCCCAGCGGCAACGGGTCATGCGAACTGCCCGTGGTCACGGGAAATTGCGCTACAATTTTGCCTTCGCTATCGCGCGCGCGTAGCCAGCCTTCGGACCTGTCGACCAAGATATTGTCAACTTTGGGTTGTTCCGCGGCAACGCCAAGCATCGCCAATGTTGTACCCCATCCACGTTCGGCAAATTCGCTGCCGGGTAACGGAACCTCCGGCGTATTCGGCACAATGATGACGCGTCCCGCTCCTATCTTCGTATCGGGCGTGTTCAGCGCAATCAGCGTTTCAGGCGTGGTATGAAAACGCTCCGCCAGCGCCTCCATCAAATTGCGATAACCGAGCGTTTTCAGCTTTGCCTGCTCGGCGGCGTCTTTAGGAAAGGCGGGAATGAATGTCTGCTGCGCGAAAGCCGCAGGTATACGCACCAGCCGTGTCGCAGGGACCGATGTCATTCTGGCAAGTACCGCATTGGTGGCAGGATCAAGCCGACCGCTCTCGTCGAGGTCATTTGCTTTCTGAAATCCCCTAAGTGCGGCTTTCCACTGCGCTGTGTCTTTGCCATCCAAAACGCCGGATGAGAATCCCGCGCGATCAAGCGTCACCTGCACCTGTAGCAATGCGTGTGTCTCCGGCACGGGTGGAACATCGCCACGCGCTTCGGCAAACACATATGCGCTCAGGGGGTTTGCAGCTTGGGTGTCTGATGCTGGTTCATCCTGACGGTTTGGGGACTGATTGTTCGGACATCCGGCAAGCAGCATGGCTGCAATCACAATAGGCGTGTATTTCAAGGGTGGTACCTTCGATGGCTTTTTAACCAAACACATGTCGGCGGGACATGTTCCTGACCCTTTGTGTTCCGATATCCAAACACGCGCAGGCGGGGATGTTTCGGAACCTTCTGATGTCCGCCAGGTTATTTGACGGCACAGAAACGAGGTGCCGTATGAATATCCCGGTAATGACGTCCCCAATTGGATTTGGAACGCTGATTATTGGGTTGATCGTCGCGATCGTTCTTCTGCTCCGACTTTTGCGAATGGCGGACAACCGTGATCCGACGGATGATCAGCGCGAACGCGCAATCGAAGAAATGTCCATCGAAACCGAACAGGGTGGCCCTGCGAACCAGCGCGAATCGCACAGGCTGATTAACTGAATATCTGTGCAAACTGATCCATTGTATCAACATAAGGGTGCTGGGACCGATGATTCCCGGTGGCGAGCGGGCACGACGTAAACCACGCTAATATTTAATATTAGAAAAAACTGTTGCTGCGTTTCGACGGCGCAATCCGATTGCCGCACCAGCTTTTTGTCTGACATAGGGGCGCCTTAACGAGACTTGGTGGATGATATGAAGAGCACAGCACGGGCGGTTGTAATTGGTGGTGGCGTAGTCGGCGTAAGCACGCTGTACCATCTTGCAAAAATGGGGTGGAGCGATGTCGTCTTGCTTGAGCGTAAGGAGTTAACCTCCGGCTCAACCTGGCATGCCGCGGGCCTTTTGCCGCTTTTCAACCTGAGCTATTCCGTCGGCAAGCTGCATCAATATTCGGTCGGATTATATCCGACGCTTGAGGAAGAAACCGGCCTGCATGCCGGTTTTTCGCAAGTCACGAACATCCGGCTGGCGACCACCAAAGACCGGATGGATGAGTATAATTATTATGCGGGCGTTGCGCGCACGATTGGCGTCAATGTCAACTTCCTCAGCCCCGACGACGTCAAAGATATTTGGCCGCTTGCGGATATGGACGGCGTCATTGGCGCTATCCAGCATCCCGATGACGGTTATATCCAGCCAGCCGATCTCACACAGGCATTGGCCAAGGGCGCGCGGCAACGCGGTGCGACCATTTATCGCAACACAACCGTCACCGCGATTACGCAGCAGCCCAATGGCGAATGGCTTATCTCGACGGATCAGGGCGATATCACCTGCGAGCATGTCGTCTCCTGCTCCGGCAATTTCGCGCGTCAGACAGGCGCAATGGTGGGCCTCGATATCCCCGTGATCCCTGTCGAGCATCAGTATATCGTGACCGAGCAGCATCCGGACATCACGGCGCGCAAAAAAGCCGGTTTGCCCGAAATGGGCGTCCTGCGCGAATCCGACGCCAGCTATTATATGCGTGAGGAAGCGGGCGGCCTGTTGTTGGGGCCATATGAATTGGGTGCGCCGGCCTGCTATGTCGATGGCCCTTCTGCAACCAGCGAATATGAACTGTTCCCTGACGCGCTTGAACGGCTCGAGCCCTATATTCTTGCCGCAATGAAGCGCGTGCCAGCCTTTGGCGAGGTTGGTATCAAGCGCGTGTATAATGGTGCAATCGCTTACACGCCCGACGGGTCGCCCATTGTCGGACCAGCATGGGGACTGAAAAACTTCTGGCTTAATGAAGGCCACAGTTTCGGCGTTACCGCCGCAGGTGGCGCTGGTTGGCAATTGGCACATTGGATTGTCGATGGTGAACCGACCATCGATATGATGGGCGTCGATCCGCGTCGCTTTGGCGATTATGCTGGCCGCGGCTTCTTGATTGAAAAGAACGAGGAAGCCTATGCCAAGGTCTTCACCGTGCATTATCCCGATGAAGAACGCGAAGCGGGCCGCGCATTGCGGCGTACGCCGTGTTATGACCGGATGAAGGCGCTTGGCGCGGTGTTTGGCAGTGTGTTCGGCTGGGAACGCCCCAACTGGTTTGCGCCGGAAGGCTATGCGCTCAGTGAGGCTGATCTCGACAAGCCGGACGTGCTTTTGAACGACAACCATCCCGTCGTTGCAGACGAACCCATTCGTGAAAAATGGTCGTTCCGTCGTTCCAACTATTTCGAGCATGTCGGCAATGAGTGTCGCCATGTGCACGAAAAAGTCGGCATTCAGGATATGAGCGCATTCGCCAAATGCGAAATATCAGGCCCGGGTGCAGAAAGCTGGCTCGACCAGCTGCTGACAAATGCGGTGCCGAAAAAGGTCGGTCGCGTAACCTTGTCCTATCTGCTCACCAACAAGGGCGGCGTGCGCAGTGAGTTCACCGTCTATAAAGTCGCGCCGCAGCGTTATTATCTTGTCTCGGCTGGCGCGTATGAGCGTCATGACCATGATTATTTGAAAAAGGCCCTGCCGCGCGATGGTTCTGTCAGCTTTGAACGGCTGACCACGGCGATGGGCGTGCTCGTTCTGGCGGGCCCGCGTTCGCGCGATGTGTTGGCGAAGCTTACCGATACCGACCTGTCCAATGATGCCTTCCCATGGCTGACCGGCAAGAAAATGAGCATTGGCCTAGCGCAGGTCGATGCGCTGCGGGTCAATTTCATCGGTGAGCTTGGTTGGGAAATCCATCATCCGATCGAAATGCAGAATTATATTTTTGACCGGTTGATGGAGGCAGGCGCCGAGTTTGAGATTAAGCCGTTCGGTATCCGCGCGATGACGTCGATGGCGCTCGAAAAAAGCTACAAGCTGATCCCGCGTGAATTGTCGGTTGAATATTCGGCGTTTGAAAGCGGATTGGATCGCTTTGTGAGCCTCAAGAAACCAAGCTTTCATGGCCGCGATGCATTGCTTGCGTGGCGCGAACGGGGCGCTGCCAACACGCTTGTGACGATGGAAGTGCATAATGTGACCGATGCCGATGCACGCGGGTCTGAGCCGATTTATCACGGCGATGATATTGTCGGTCGCGTGACCTCTGGCGGTTATGGCTGGCGCGTGCGCAAGTCGCTTGCGCTCGCGATGGTGCGGCCTGATTTGGCGCATGTAGGCGCAGAGTTTGAAATCGCGATCTTGGGCGTTCGCCACAAGGCGACGATCATCGCGGACTCACCGTTCGACCCTGAAAATAATGCACTGAGGAGCTAAGCCCATGTCGCGTTTCGCCCCCATCGCCGATTTGTTGGCGCAGGATCGCAAGGGCTACACCCTGCCGCGCGAATTATATGTCAGCGACGCCGCGTTCGAATTTGATACGCAGGTCATGCTAAAATCGGTTTGGCTGTATGCCTGTACCGTCGCGCATGTGAAAAATCCCGGTGATTTCTTCCTGTTCGAACTGGCGCAGAATTCTGTCGTCATTGTGCGGGGCCGCGACATGCAAGTGCGCGCATTCTGGAACAGCTGCCGACATCGCGGGGCCAAAATCTGCCTGGAACAGCGCGGACGGGCGCCGCGTTTAATGTGCCCTTATCATCAATGGACATACGGCCTTGACGGCAAGCTTCTTGCCGCGCGCAGCATGGCGGAGGATTTTGACAAAGCGGATCATGGGCTTTCGCCGGTGGCGTTGGAAAATGTCGGCGGACTTATTTTCATCTGCCTCGGCGACAATCCGCCGCCAATTGATCGCGTAAAGGCCGACATATCCGAACAGATTTCGGTCTATGATCTCGAAAAGCTAAAGGTCGTTGTTCAGGACAATTATATCGAAGACGCCAACTGGAAATTGGTGATGGAGAATAATCGCGAATGTTACCATTGCGACGTTGGTCATCCTGAACTGATTAGTGTGCTTGGAACCACAGGCTTTGGTAAAGATGCGCCCGATAATGCGGCCAAGCATGAAGAGTGGAAAGCGCTCGGCATCGACCATGATCTGATCGAATTTCCCGACGGCTGGTGGCACCGGGTCGCGCGTCTGGCGCTGGCCAATGGCGCGGTAACCCAATCGATAGACGGCAAGCTTGCGTGTCAAAAATTGATCGGGCCATTTGCTGCGCCTGAAACGTCTAGCCTGTCGGTTTGGACTCAGCCCAATAGCTGGCACCATTTCTGCTGCGATCATGTTGTGACATTTTCACTAACGCCGATTTCGCCGGACAAGACATTGCTGCGCACGAGCTGGCTGGTGCACGAAGATGCGGTTGAGGGTGTCGATTACGATCCCGATCATTTGGCCGCATTGTGGCGCAAAACAAATGAGCAGGACGGGCATTTCTCCGCGATCAACCATCGCGGTATCGCCACCGACGGCTATATTCCGGGGCCTTATGCCGTGGAGGAAAAGCTGGTCGATGCCTTTAAGAGTTTCTATGTGCGCCGCGCTACAGCCGCGCTTGAGAAAATATC
Organism: uncultured Sphingorhabdus sp.; assembly: GCA_964502655.1. Classification (GTDB taxonomy): domain Bacteria; phylum Pseudomonadota; class Alphaproteobacteria; order Sphingomonadales; family Sphingomonadaceae; genus Sphingorhabdus_B. The sequence goes on along the minus strand of CAZCXQ010000018.1, from coordinate 8,153 downwards.
ATGACCCACCACAGTGCCTTCAGTCTTTTCGCCAAAGCGCTTGGCGGACATCAGGATTGGCCCGAACAATGGCCTGATGCTGCACCAAAACCGGCTTATGATGCCATCATTGTTGGCGGCGGCGGGCACGGGCTAGGCGCGGCATATTATCTCGCCAAAAAATATGGGATTACTAATGTCGCCGTGCTTGAAAAAGGCTGGATCGGCGGCGGCAATACCGGGCGTAACACAACGATTATCCGGTCGAATTATCTCTATGACGAAAGCGCGCATCTTTATGATCATGCGGTGAAGCTGTGGGATGGGTTGAGTCAGGAACTTAACTACAACGTCATGTATTCGAAACGCGGCGTCATGATGCTCGCGCACAATGTGCATGATGTGCAGAGCCTGCAACGGCATATCAATGCCAACCGGCTGAACGGTGTCGACAATGAATGGCTGACGCCGCAGCAGGCCAAAGATTATTGCCCGCCCTTGAACATTTCGCCCGATGCGCGGCATCCTGTGCTGGGGGCCGCGTTGCAACGGCGCGGCGGCACAGCACGGCACGATTCGGTGGCGTGGGGCTATGCGCGGGCCGCGGCGGCTTTGGGCGTTGATATTATTCAGAATTGCGCGGTGACGGCTATAAGGCGCGGTGCCGATGGTGCGGTTGAGGGCGTTGAAACCACTCGCGGTCCTATCGCCACAAAGCGTATTGGCGTTTCGGCGGCGGGCAATACGTCTGTCGTTATGCAGATGGCCGGTTTGGACTTTCCGTTGGAAAGCTACCCCTTGCAGGCACTGGTTTCAGAGCCCGTCAAACCAACTTTCCCGTGCGTCGTTATGTCGAACACAGTCCATGCCTATATGAGCCAGTCGGACAAAGGCGAATTGGTCATTGGCGCAGGCACCGACCAATATGTCAGCTACTCGCAACGCGGCGCGCTTCACATTATCGAACATACGCTGGCCGCCATTTGCGAGATTTTTCCGATTTACAGGCGGATGCGGATGTTGCGCACGTGGGGCGGGATAGTCGATGTGACGCCTGACCGTTCACCGATATTGGGCAAGACCCCGGTCAAGGGGCTATATGTCAATTGCGGCTGGGGCACTGGCGGATTTAAGGCAACGCCCGGGGCCGGAGATTTGCTGGCTTATACCATGGCAAAGGATGAGCCGCATCCCATCAACGCGCCCTTCAATCTCGACCGTTTCCGCAATGGCCGGTTGATCGACGAGGCAGCAGCAGCGGCGGTGGCACACTAATGATCTTAATTCACTGCCCTTATTGTGACGAGAAACGTCCCGAAATCGAATTTGCCAATGCCGGGCAGGCGCATGTTGCCCGCCCATTGGACCCGTCAAGCCAGAGCGACGAAGAATGGGAAGCCTATCTTTTCATTCGCGCCAATCCGCGCGGGCGGCACCACGAACGCTGGCGGCATGTGCATGGCTGCGGTCGCTTTTTCAACGCCGTACGCGACACAGTGACCGACAAATTTGAAACGACTTACAAGGCTGGGGAGCCGCGGCGATGAGTGGATATCGTCTCGAAAATGGCGGGCGCATTGATCGCAGCCGACCGGTGGAATTCCGCTTTGACGGACATTCCTATCAAGGTTTCGCTGGCGACACTTTGGCTTCAGCCTTGCTCGCCAATGGCATCAGCCTGTTCGGCCGATCGTTTAAATATCACCGCCCGCGCGGCATTATGGCCGCGGGCAGTGAGGAGCCGAACGCGCTCATATCGGTGGATCGGGGGGCAGGTCGCTTCACGCCCAATCTGCGTGCAACCAGTGTAGAGATTCATGCGGGGCTCAACGCCTTTAGTCAAAATCGCTGGCCATCGCTAAAGCGCGATTTTGGCGCGATAAATGACCGGCTGGGTATGTTTTTCCCGGCTGGCTTTTACAATAAAACCTTCATGTGGCCGCGCTCTTTTTGGGAAAAGCTGTATGAACCAGCGATCCGCAAGATGGCTGGACTTGGCGATGCGCCGACCCAAGAAGACCCTGACATTTATGCATCCACTTATGCCCATTGCGACCTGTTGATCGTTGGCGCAGGACCCGCCGGTATTGATGCCGCATTGGAAGCGATGGGTTCGAACAAGCGGATGATCCTGATCGATGAACAGGATGAACTTGGCGGCGGTGCGCTTGCTGATCCGGCTCTATGGCCGTGGCTGGAACGCAGTCGCAAAGCGCTCATCGATGCCCCCAATGTTACGATACTCACCCGCACGACGGCGTTCGGATATTATCACGACAATTTTATCGGCGCGGTGCAGCGGTTGACCGATCACATGCCCGACAATTCGGACAGCCCGCGCGAAAAATTATGGCGCGTGCGGGCCGGTGAAGTGGTCCTTGCGCAAGGTGCGATTGAACGGCCGCTCGTTTTTGACGGCAACGATACGCCGGGCGTGATGCTGTCGTCCGCCGCAAAGGTTTTCGGCCTTCGCTACGGCGTCGCGGTCGGCCAGTCGGTCGCGTTGATGGCCGCGCATGACAGCGGCTGGCATGATGTGTTCGCCTTGGCAAAAGCGGGTGTCGGCATACAGGCGATCATCGATGTGCGCACCGAGGTGTCATCGGCGCTGCTGGACGAGGCCAACCGCCTTGGCATTAACGTATACCTCAATCATAGCGTCACTGGCGTAAATGGCCGGCACCGCGTCACATCCATCCAGATCTGCAATAATGACGATTATGTCGGCGCGCGTATCGATTGCGATACGCTGTTGATGGCAGGCGGCTGGACGCCGAGTGTGCATTTATGGTCGCACAGCAAAGGATCGCTTGCGTGGCGCGATGACATTGGCGCCTATGTTCCCGATCAACCGAACGAGAATGTACGCTGTGTCGGGGCGTGTTCAGGCGGCTGGGATTTTGGCAGCGGCGCGATTGTTGATGTGTTGCCAACGCCAAGGGACCAAAGCCGGATAAAGGCCTTTGTCGATTTCCAGAATGATGTCACGGCAAAGGATATTAAGCTGGCGGTGCGTGAGGGCTTTCGCTCTATCGAGCATATCAAGCGCTACACAACCAACGGTATGGCGACCGATCAGGGCAAGACATCGAACCTCAATGGCTTGCAGATTGCATCAACGGCGCTTGCCAAGCCGGTGACCGATATTGGTCTGACAAGCTTTCGCCCGCCCTATACGCCGCAGACTTTCGGTGCGTTGGCGGGTCATGCGAAGGGCGCATTGTTCCAACCGACACGGACGACCAATATCGACGGCTGGGCCGCCGAAAATGGCGCTGTGTTTGAACTGGTCGCACAGTGGCGGCGCGCACGTTATTTCCCCAAAATGTGTGAGGACATGCACGCGGCGGTGAACCGCGAATGCGTTGCGGTCCGGTCGTCAGTCGGCATTTTTGATGCGTCGACCTTGGGCAAGATTGAAGTCGTTGGCCCCGATGCCGCCGAATTCCTGAACCGCATGTATACCAACCCCTGGAAAGCGCTTGAGCCAGGCCGCTGCCGCTATGGTCTGCTGTTGAAAGAGGATGGCTTCATCACCGATGACGGCGTTTCGGCACGGTTGGCGTCCGACCGCTTTCATCTGACCACCACGACCGGCGGTGCCGCGCGTGTGCTGAATATGATGGAGGACTATCTCCAGACCGAATGGCCTGACCTTGACGTCTGGTTGACCAGCACGACCGAGCAATATGCGGTTATTGCGCTGCAAGGTCCGAATGCACGCAAATTGTTGGAGCCACTGGTGGAGGACATTGACCTGTCCGCCGACGCTTTCCCGCATATGGCCATTCGCGAAGGCACAATCTGCGGCATTCCAACGCGCCTGTTCCGCGTGAGCTTCACGGGCGAACTTGGTTTCGAAATCAACGTGCCGACGGCTTATGGCCGCGCTTTGTGGGAACGGCTGATGGCAGAAGGGGCGAAATTTGACATCACCCCCTATGGCACAGAGGCGATGCACGTGCTGCGCGCCGAAAAGGGGTTCATTATCGTCGGGCAAGATACCGACGGCACTGTAACGCCATTTGATGCCGGTCTCGATTGGGCGGTGGGCAAGAAAAAGCCTGACTTTGTCGGCAAACGGTCCATGGCACGGCCTGACATCGTTGCGTCGGGGCGTAAACAGTTGGTCGGGCTACTGACCGATGATCCCAATGTTGTATTGGAAGAAGGTGCGCAGATTGTTGCCGACCCGCGCCAGCCAATCCCGATGACGATGATCGGCCATGTGACCTCTTCTTACTGGAGCGAAACGCTTGGCCGGTCGATCGCTTTTGCCTTAGTGGCAGGTGGGCACGAGATGATGGGCGGCACGCTGCACATCCCGATGCCGGGCAAAACGCATGAAGCGAAAGTGAGCGGCATGGTTTTTTATGATGCAGAAGGAGCGCGGTTGCATGTCTGACGCCCTTTTCAGGAACGAACCCGTTTCATCCACGCCGTACGTAACCGATGGTGTCAGCATCAGCCTTGCTGCACCGCTGATGCGCTATTCGCTGCGGGCGCGGAGTGCCGGGGCTCTGGAAACGGTGCTCAACGCAAAAGTGCCACAGAAAATCGGCGCGACTGAAGGTGGCATTGCATGCCTTGGTCCGGACGAATGGCTCCTGCGCACGGCAGCGGAGACGACTATGCCGACCGGCGCGGGATTGCCGGTTGCCATCACGGACATCAGCGAACGATCTATCTGCCTTCTGCTTGAAGGGCCCCGCGCAGCGGAACTGCTGATGACAGGTTGCCCGCTTGATCTCGACAATTTCGCGGTCGGTCGGGCCACACGAACAATTTATGAAACGGTCGAAATCATCATCATCCGCGAGGGTGAAGATCGTTTCCATGTTGAGGTGTGGCGCAGTTTTGCCGCATGGCTGTGGACGGCGTTCACGGCGGCTGCCAGCCATTGATGGTGGCTTGAGACCTTAAGGAGAGTTCATTGGCCGATTGGGACAAAGCAATAGATCTGGGGAACTATGGCCAATCCAATCGGCATTGGGGCGGGATGCATATCAACCCCGCTGTCTTTTTCCCGACGGCCATTATTGCGTTCGCGGTCATTTTATTCAGCCTGATTGCGCCTAAAGCATCGGCGGACCTGTTTGCAGGCTTGCGCAGTGGTGCGGTTGCCCATTTCGACTGGTTCTTCATGATGTCGGGCAATCTTCTGCTGGTCTTTTGCATCGTCGTTGCACTTTCACCGCTGGGGAAAATCCGGTTGGGCGGCAAAGGGGCTACGCCTGATTATTCGCGATTGTCGTGGTTTGCGATGCTGTTTGGCGCAGGCATGGGCATCGGCTTGGTGTTTTATGGCGTGGGTGAACCCGTCACCCATTTCACCTCTTCCATGGCAGGCGGTCCTGCAGCGCCGTTGGGCGGCGCTGTTGGCGACGCACAAGCGGCACGCAGCATCGCTATGGCGGCGACCATCTTTGACTGGGCACTGCATCCATGGGCCATTTTTGCGGTCACGGGTCTGGCGCTTGCGCTCTTCAGCTTTGATTTCAAAATGCCGCTGTCGATGCGGTCGGCATTCTACCCCTTGTTTGGAAAGGCGGTTTGGGGCCGCACAGGCGACGTTATTGAAGTGCTTGCGGTCCTTGCGACGATCTTTGGACTGGCCACGTCGCTTGGGCTTGGGGCGCAGCAAGCGATGGCGGGGATCGTCTATCTTTATGGCGTAACGAGCTCGTCCCTCACGATCCTCGCGTTGATAGCGGTGATGGCCGCAATCACGTTTCTGTCGATCCGGGGTGGCATTGATCGCGGCATCCGCATTTTGAGCGAGGTCAACATGTGGGTTGCCTTTGCCTTGCTGGTGTTTGTCTTGACGACCGGATCCACGCTTTATCTGGTCGGCGATCTTGCGACCAATATCGTCAACTATCTCAAATTTCTCCCGGCCTTATCGAATCCGGTTGGCCGCACCGACACCGGATTTTACAATGATTGGTCGGTCTATTACTGGGCATGGTGGATCAGCTGGGCCCCATTTGTGGGCATGTTCATGGCGCGCATTTCATTGGGCCGGACGGTGCGCGAATTCATTGCCGGGGCCATGATCGCGCCGAGCCTGCTTGGCATTTTGTGGCTGACGATTTTTGGGGACGCGAGCATCGCGCAAATCGTTGCGGGCAATGGTGCAGACTTGGCCAAAGCGTCATTGGATACGCAGCTATTTGTGCTGCTCGGTACGTTGCCCTGGGCGCAGTTAACGTCCTTTGTGGCCATTGGCTTGATCCTGATCTTTTTTGTGACGGGCTGGGACTCGGGCACGCTGGTGATTGACACAATGACCGCGGGCGGACGCACCGATACACTGCTGCGGCAAAAGACCATCTGGCTGGTCGCTGTTGGCGGTATTGGTATCGTTCTGTTGCTGAGCGGAGGCCTCACGTCGTTGCAGGCGGGTGCAATCGCCACGGGCTTGCCATTGGCTTTGGTGTTATTGTGCATGTGTCTGGGTACGCTCAGAGGATTGTTGGCGCTGCATCGCAATCCGGACTGCAGCGGCAACATATAAGCGGACATTTTGACGCTCGATCGATGTTCCAAAAAGTGATGCAAGCCTGCAACGCCGCTGGCGCATAATTTCCCTATGTCGAAAATGCATAGCGCTATTACAGAAAGCTTCGCATAGCCATTAGCTGAGGTAATAATAGCCATTGGCTATACCTGCACGCTTGGGAGGGTTGCTGCATGAAACTGCCACAAGAATTCGATCTGCACGCGCTCGAAGTATTCGTGATGACCGTCGAACTTGGCGGCATGTCGCAATGCGCATCCCATTTGCAGGTGACACAATCGGCGGTTTCCCAAACCATTGCGAAGCTTGAGGCCGGCATAGGCGCGTCTTTGTTTGACCGCACGATGCGGCCATTGGGCCTGACGGCCAGCGGCAAGTCGCTCTTTGCGCGCGGGCAAAAGCTGATTGCCCACGCCAGACTGGCCTATGACGAAGTGCGTGAAGGCGCAAACTTGCCGATATCCAGCATTACGGTCGCGATGTCGTTCAGCCTTGCCAACCAACTGACCGCCCCGATTTTGCATAGCCTCGGTTCGCGGGCCGACCGGTGGAATATCCGGTCGGGTATCTCCATGGAGCATCAGGGCGAGTTTCTGGCGCGCGACATTGATATGCTGGTGACCGGTAGCTTCAATCTTGAGCATCGTGACACAGTCGAGCTGCACCCTGTGTTTGAAGAAAGCTTCATTCTCGTTTTCCCCAAAGATTTTCGAGAGCCGCTGGATCTTGTCGGCTTGCCAGCGTCATTGCCGTTCATCCGCTTTTCGCGGCTTACCGGAACGGGGCAGCAGATTGAACGCCAGATTGTCCGGATGAAACTGAAACTGCCGCAGATGGTTGAAGTCGAATCGTCGCATCAGCAATTGGCATTGGTGGCAGCGGGGATTGGTTGGGCGATTACCACGCCCGTTTGCTTGGCGGCGGTGCCGGAACTGCTTTCCCAATTGCGCGCCGAGCCGATGACAAGGGGGCGCTTTTCACGGTCGGTCCAAGTCGTCGCGCGGATCGATGAATTGGGCAATATCCCCAGCCTAACGGCGGCTTTGTGCCAACAGGTACTGCAGGAAAAAATCTTCCCGCCGCTCATCGAGGAATATCCATGGATGGCACAGCAATTGGCGTGGCCGTCGGCTTCGGCCGAAAACGAGGAGTTGATAGCATGATGCGGAACCTTATCGCTTCTATGCTGATCTTGCTGGCTGCCCCCATCTACGCCAGCCCGCCCAGCGTGCCCGGCGCCGATGCGCCGGAGCTTGCTGCGCTGGGTGCCTATGGCGTTGGCTTTCGTTCCGTTACCTTCACGCATCGTAAACAGCCCGACGTAGAAAATGCAAATGCGGACCCCAGCAGCGTTCGCCTTGTCGACCGCAATGTGCAGGTGGACATTTGGTACCCTGCCATAGCGAAAAAGGGTTCCAAACCCGTCCTGTATCGCGGCAGCCTGTGGGCAGAGCCGCCGCTTCCGCCGGTTACGTTCACGCAAAATGGTATCGCGGAAGCGGGCGCGCCAGCCGCAGGCCGCAAGCACCCCTTGGTCATTATAAGCCATGGCTATAGCAACAACCCGGCGGTGATGACCTGGTTGACCGAGAATCTTGCGTCAAAAGGCTATGTCGTCGCGGCGATCCACCATCGCGATCCAAACCCTTATGTC
>CAZCXQ010000017.1:1389-20160 GCA_964502655.1 uncultured Sphingorhabdus sp. | reverse complement strand
CCCTGCAAAATAGCGGTGCGAACGACATTCGCCAGCTGAACCAGGTTGCACCATCGTTGCTCGTGTCTTCGACGGGTTCGGAAGCCAACGGCTCTGCCCGTATTCGCGGTATCGGTACGGTCGGTGACAACCCCGGCCTTGAAAGCTCGGTCCCTGTCTTCATCGACGGCGTATACCGTTCGCGTTCGGGCATTGGTCTGAACGAACTCGGCGAGATCGACCGTGTGGAAGTGCAGCGTGGGCCTCAGGGCACATTGGGCGGACGTAACTCGTCGGCGGGCCTCATCAGCATCTATTCCAAAAAGCCAAGCTTCACCTTTGGTGGCAGCGGCGAGCTGACCTACGGCAATTATGACTTCATGCGCGCTGCAAGCAGTGTCACTGGCCCGATTTCGGACCAGCTCGCGTTCCGCGTCGACGGCGTTTACGTGAAGCGTGACGGTTTTTACCGTGACGACCAAAATGGCCGCGACGTCAACAATCGCGACCGCTACTTCCTGCGTGGCCAGCTGTTGTTCCAACCAACCGATGCGCTGTCGGTACGTCTGATTGCAGACTATACCTCACGTAATGAAGAATGCTGCGCAGCAACCTATGTCGACCGGTCCGTCAATCAGTTCATTGGCGACTTAAATGGTCTGGAATCGAACAATATTGTCCGAGTTTTGCGCGATCTTGGCCAGCCATTGGCTGCGTTCAACCAAGGCTATGGCCGTAACATCTCGGTCAGCGCAAACCGCGTCTTCAGCGGCAAAACCAAGGATTATGGTTTCTCCGGCCAAATCGATTATGATTTCGGCGGCGCAACTTTGACCTCGATTACCGCGTACCGGCAGTATCGTTCCGGTCAGGCTTCGGACACCGATTATGGTGAAGTCGACATTCTGTATCGTGCACCGAGCGATGATGCCTATCGTCAATTCCACACCTTTACGCAGGAACTGCGCCTGCAGGGTGAAGCATTTGACGGAAAGCTGGATTGGCTCGTTGGCGGGTTCTTCGCCAATGAAAAATTGACCGTGCAAGATAATCTGCGGTTTGGCGGACAATATGGTCGTTTTGCAACTTGCCGCCTTGTTTCGGGAAGCGCGCTCGCAGCCTTATACTCGCCTGCTTCAGCTGGATGTTTGGCTGCACGGCCTGCAGCATTTGGCGCGGCATCACCATTAATCTATGCCGCATTCGATCGTTTGGACGGAATGAACGACAGAGGCACTACGCTCGATCGCTATTTCCAGAATGGCACCAACTGGGCGGCATTCACGCACAATATCGTCCACATAACCGACACGGTCGATCTGACACTGGGCCTTCGCTATACGAAGGATAAGAAGAAATTCAACGCCACCTTCGGTAACGACAATACGGTCTGCACGGCCAATCAATCCTCATTGCTGCCGCTGCTATCAACCCCAGCGCTTGCCGCTGTGACCGGCAGCCTCATTGGCCTCTCTTGCCAAGGTAACTCGACGGCCGAACTCAACGGCGTTTCTATTCGTGACGACCGCAAGGAAGACCAAATCACAGGTACTGCAATTTTGTCCTGGAAGCCAACCGATGATCTCCTGCTCTACACCAGTTTTGCACGCGGGTATAAGGCCGGTGGCTTCAATCTTGACCGATCTGCATTGAAGTCGCCTGTGCCAACTTTTGCTTCGGTTGGCGGGGCGCAAGCTTTGGTTGGCAATCTGCAGTTTGATCCTGAACTGGTCGACAGCTATGAAGTGGGTGCCAAATTCTCGAACGGGCCCTTGGGTCTGAGCGTCTCAGCGTTCCGTTCTGATTTTAGCAGCTTCCAGTTGAATACTTTCAATGGAACCGTGTTTCTGGTTCAAAACATCAACGGTTGTAACAACCTTGTAGGTGGGCCAGATTCGGATACCGATCAAAGCCTGTCGTCCACTGGCACCAATTTCAACGCTGCTGCGAATACAACCGGCAGCTGCGCCGCTGGCGACATCACTTATGGCGTCCGCACGCAGGGTCTGGAACTTGAAGCATCGCTGACGCCAGCACGCAACTTCCGCGTGGCCGCTGGCTTGACCTATGCGAAGACAACCTATCGGGATGATCTGATCGGCACAAAGAATGGTGCACCATTGGATTCCGCATTGCGCAAATTGCCAGGCGACAATCTGTCCAACGCACCAGAACTGGTTGCGACTTCAAGCGTCACTTGGACGCCGGATATCGGCAGCAATGGCATGAGCGGTCTGGTGTATATCGACGGCCGGATGACCAGCGATTACAATACCGGTTCCGACCTGTTCCCGCAGAAAGAGCAAGATGGTTTCGCTGTATTCAACGCCCGTATCGGTCTTCGTGGTCCGGACGAAGCCTGGGGCATTGAACTTTGGGGTCAAAACATCTTCAATCAAGATTATGCGCAGGTTGCGTTCAACTCGCCATTCCAGGCGGGTGCAACTTCGGCACCATTTGTGGATCCGCAATATCCCGGTGGCCGCCAGCTCTTCTCGCAATTCCTCGCCGAACCACGGACATACGGCATCACATTGCGCGGCAAGTTCTAAGAACTTCACGAACCTAAACGAAAAGGGCCTGCAGCGATGCGGGCCCTTTTTTGTTGGGTGGGTTGAAACGCATTATGTGCCTGGGCGGTGCGTAGCAGTACCGGGGAACAACCAGCGCTACCCTATTCGTCATCCTGAACGTGTTTCAGGATGACGACTTAAGGGTATTTCGGAACAGATGCCTGCTCGAAAGCCTAGTTAAGACGTCCCAAACCCAACGCCCAGGAAGCTGGGCATTGGACCGTTCCATCCGTCATCACCCGCGGGCGCGGCGCTTGGCTTGTCTGTTGGCTTAGCTTCAACCATCGGCGCTGCCTTTTCACGGGCGGGCTTGGCCGCAGCTTTTTCGCGTGCTGGCTTTGGTTCCGCTGGTGCCGCCGCTGCTGCCAGTGCGGCCTTGGCTTTGGGCTCTGCTGGCTTACGGCCGCGCTTTGCGGGTGCGCGCTCCTCGGGTTCACCCGATGCTGCTTCGATCTTGCCAAGACGATCGATCTTGGTGCCAATCAGCTTTTCGATGTTTTCAATGGCTTCTTCATCAGCCTTGGTGACAAAGGTAAATGCCTTGCCCTTGGCACCGGCGCGGCCTGTACGGCCAATGCGGTGGACGTAATCATCGGGGTGCCATGGCGCGTCAAAGTTGAACACATGGCTTACGCCCTTAACGTCCAGGCCGCGGGCGGCCACGTCGGATGCGACGAGCAGATTGATGTCGCCGTTCTTGAACGCCTCCAATTGCTTCTGGCGTGACGCCTGATCAATGTCGCCGTGAATTTCGCCCGAACGCATTCCATGGCGCTGCAGGCTGGCATTCAACTCGCGCACCGTCGTCTTGCGATTGCAGAAGATAATGGCGTTGGAAACATCTTCCGTGCGCAAAAGATCGCGCAGCACATCGCGTTTTTTCATTGGCGATACGTTCACCAAAAACTGCTCAATATTGATATTGGCGGTCGCTGGACGCGCAACTTCGATATATTTCGGGTTCGAAAGAAACTTGTCCGCCAGCTTCTTAATCGGCGGCGGCATCGTTGCCGAAAACAGCAATGTCTGACGCGTCGCCGGCAGCTTGGTGCAGATATTTTCGATGTCGGGAATGAAGCCCATGTCCAACATACGGTCCGCTTCGTCGATGACGAGCAATTCGCAGCCCGTCAGCAATATCTTCCCGCGTTCAAACAAATCCATAAGCCGTCCGGGCGTCGCGATCAAAACATCAACGCCCTTTTCAAGCGCCTTCACTTGGTCGCCCATTTGAACACCGCCGATAAGCAGCGCCATCGATAGCTTGTGATATTTGCCGTATTTCTCAAAATTCTCCGCAACCTGCGCCGCGAGTTCGCGCGTCGGTTCGAGAATGAGGCTGCGTGGCATGCGCGCACGCGCACGGCCATTGGCCAGCACATCGATCATCGGAAGGACGAAGCTCGCGGTTTTACCCGTACCCGTCTGTGCGATTGCAATGATGTCACGCATCATCTGGACCTGCGGGATCGCAGCGGCCTGAATTGGGGTTGGCTCGTCATAGCCAGCCTCGCTTAAGGCTCTCAATAATTCATCAGACAAGCCGATATCGGCAAAACGCATATGTTGTTCCGGAAAAGAAAATGCAGTGCCACCGGTGCCAAAGCCATAGCGACGAGGGTCGCCATTGGTCTCTATGGCTGGAAATGTCAAGGTAATTGGCCGAATGCGCCCACCGCTATCGCGGTATCAGCAATCGGAATTTATCGATCTCGCATTTTGCCCCAGTGCGGGCATGCAATACATCCCGATCCACGCATAATTTGCCGTCCAATGACCGCTCCATATAAGCGCCCGCATAAAACTCCCGCGCCAGACAACCGTCCCCCAAATAAGCACGGATAAGGACGCCATCGCGGGTCAAAAGGTCAAGCGTGCGATCCGGTCCGGGACGCGAACCACCCAGTCTGTCGACCCACAGGCATTTGCCAATTTTCTTTTCTTTATATTTCAGCTTCGCGATTGATTGCCGCTGCGCGCCGACGGCCGCGGGTGCGGATGCAGGGCTCGGCAAACGAATGATCACGCGCTGATCAATGCGCACTTGGCCAAATGCGGTATGCAACCGGACAAAGGGCGTAAACGGGTTGTTAACCATTTCGACGTTAAAATCTGCCCAGGCCTTGTGCGATAAGGTCGTCAGACCGACCGAAAAAAGGATTATGGCCAAAACTATGCGCAAGAAACATTCCGGTATGACGTTGAAGTTCTAATGGCTTTACCCGATAGGGTTGAACGTATCATGAATTTTTTGCCCTGAACCTTCGCACATAATGAGAAATGCCGTGCCAGATGTAAACGCCTTATCCGAACTTCGCGCCATTTTGGGACCAAAGGGCTATTCGGATGATCAGGACGTTATATCGCCATGGCTGACCGATTGGCGTGGCCGATTTACGGGCGCTGCCGCTGCATTGCTTTCACCGGCCACTACTCAAGAAGTTGCAGCCATTGTCCGGATTGCGGGAAAGTATCGGCTGTCACTGGTTCCACAGGGCGGCAATAGCGGGATGGTCGCCGGAGCCACGCCCAATAGCAGCGGCGATCAACTGATCCTTTCGATGCGGCGGATGAACAATATCACCGCGATAGATGCGGACGCCGGCCTGATAAGCTGCGAAGCGGGTGTCATCTTGCAGAACCTGCATGAAGCCGCAGCGCAGTCCGGACGGCGCTTTCCACTCACGCTTGGGGGCAAGGGGTCGGCCACCGTCGGCGGCCTGATTTCAACTAACGCGGGCGGCACGCAAGTGTTGCGGCACGGCACCATGCGTTCGCTCGTTGCTGGCTTGGAGGCTGTTCTGCCCGATGGCTCAATTTATGACGCCATGGCGCCATTGAAAAAAGACAATCGCGGTTATGACGTGAAACAACTGCTGATAGGCGGCGAAGGCACGATTGGCGTGGTGACCAAGGCCGTGCTACAAACCGTGCCCGCGCTTATTGACCGCTGCGTCGTGTGGGCGGGCATCGATAGCCCGCAACAGGCATATGAACTTTTGCTGTTCATGCAGAAACATGGGCGCGATCGTTTGGAGGGCTTCGAGATACTTCCCCAACGCGCACTTGGTTCCGTGCTCACGCATATTTCGGGTACACGCCCCCCGCTCGACACCACGCACCGCTGGCATGCATTGATGGAATTTGTGCAGGACGACCCTGCCCAGTCCAGCCCAGGAGAGCTAGCGATGCATGTGCTGGAGGATGCCATTGGCCATAATTTGCTCGAAAATGCGACCATCGCGAGCAGCGACGTGCAAGCAGAAGCTTTTTGGAAAATCCGCGATTCTATTGCGGAGGCCGAACGTGCCGCCGGCGCCGCGCTGCAACATGATATCAGTGTTCCGGTCGCGGCCATGGCGCGCTTCATTGAGCAAGAATCCCCCAGCATCGAGGCCGATTATCCGGGTACCAAGACTGTTGCATTCGGGCATTTGGGCGATGGCAACATCCATTTCCACGTTAAGGCCCCCGAAGGCGTCGACATCGCGGGTTGGTACGCCGGAGATGGCAAGGCGATCACCTCGCACGTCTATGACCGTGTGCGGGCCTATGGCGGTTCATTGTCGGCGGAACATGGCATTGGCCAATCCAAAATAGACGAGTTCGCGCGGCTTGGCGAGCCTGCCCGGCTTGCGGCGCTACGCGCCATTAAAAACGCCTTGGATCCGCTTACTATTATGAACCCGGGCAAGCTTGTTCCACTTGCGTAAGAACTGCTGTCCCACTAAACCCCCGTTAAATTTTTCCCAACAACAAGTACTGGAGTTTCACATGGCCACTGCGCCCCAAGCTACAAATTTGCCGCTTCTTTACAAAGATCTGATCCCGCTCAACAGCAATGATCACGTCACGTGGAAATCGCGCCTATTGGAGAATGCAAAGTTCCTTGAAGGGCAGCATGCAATCCCGTTGACGATCGAAGAGTTCGTTCCAGCGTCGCGCACTTATCCCATCATTTTTTCTGCAACAGACAATCCTGTTCCGCTGGTCCTGATGGGCATGAACGAAGGTGTGAACACTTTCATGAACGAGGAAGGCTTTTTCGAGCGCCCCGTTTACGTCCCTGCATATGTGCGCCGCTATCCATTCCTGCTGGCCAAGCTGCGTCCCGACACTGAAGAGCTGTCCTTGTGCTTTGACCCCACATCGGGCGCAGTTGGTGAGTTCGAAGAAGGCACGCCCTTGTTCGAAGATGGCAAGCCAAGCGAAAACACACAGGCTATTTTGAAATTCTGTGAAAGCTTCGAAAATGCCGGTGCGCAAACGCATGCATTTGTTGAAGAACTGCAAAAGCATGAACTGTTGATCGATGGCGAAGTGTCGATTCAGCAAGAAGGCCATGAACAGCCATTCATCTATCGTGGTTTCAAAATGATCGACGAAACGAAACTGCGCGCATTGCGTGGCGACGCCGTCCGCAAGCTGAACCAGAACGGTATTCTTGCACTCATCCACGCACATCTGTTCTCATTGCAGCTGATGCGGGAAATATTTGCAGTTCAGGTTGCTCAAGGTAAGGTACCGCAGGTGACGGAACTGCCTTCGGCCTAATCAGGCGAAATGCTGCATGCCGTCACTGTCCATCGGGGGAAGTGACGGCATGGCAAAATATAGTAAAATCGCGATCCTTTTTCACTGGCTGATCGCCATCTTGATCGGTGCGAATATAGTGTTGGCAAATCTGGCCGAAGATCTGCCCCGCGCTGCACGCGCTGCCTATATGAGCCCGCACAAGGCCATTGGCATTTCCATTCTTCTACTAACCGTGGGGCGCATATTATGGCGCATTGCCCACCGGCCGCCCGCGCTGCCTGCCAAGGTCGCGGGTTGGCAGGGCAAGGCTGGCCATAGCGTGCATATAATATTCTACGTCCTCATGATCGTAATGCCGCTGACCGGCTGGCTAATGATCGGTGCCAAGGGCAACGCTGCGCCCGTTGATTTCTTTGGCCTATTCACGCTCGATATGGCGGTTGGTAAAAACGCGATGTTGGCGGACATTGGACATGAGGGGCATGAGTTATTGGCCGCGCCGCTTATCGTGCTCATCGGCTTGCATATTTTGGGCGCTTTGAAGCATCAGTTCATCGACAAAATGCCATTTGTCCAACGGATGTGGCCTTAAACGGGCGTTGGTGCCGTCAACATAGGCAGATCAACAACTGCCCGCACCCATGCCTCGCCTCAACCAAATTGGAGCAGAATGTTTTCGCTTTGACTTGAAACTGCAATGCTCAGGTCCCATTCTTGGTTCTGGACGGAGACTCCCCCTCCCGTTTCTGTCCAACGACGCCCTAACCGGTGTCAACTCCCTGAACCTCGGCCACCCCGGAACATTCCGGGGTGGTTTTTTATGCGAATTAGGCCGTTTTATTCCGCGGCAATCAACGCAGAGGAGCCAAGCGCCTCGTCCGCCAACGCCTCCACCAGTCCGGCTATCAACAACTTCAGCCGCTCAACGCCAGCTGCCGGTTGCCGCAAATCGGGGTCAAGGTAGAGCGACCGGTCTACTTCCAATTGGATCGCATGGATATTGGCACGCGGTTTGGCATGGCGGCGCAGGATATAGTCTCCGGCATAGGGGTGGTTGAGCGCAGCGGCAAATCCGTGCCCCTGCAAACGAGACATCAGCAATTCGGCATATTGCGATGATGCACTTTTGCCAAACCGGTCACCAATAACAAATTGCGGCCCCGCGCCTGTTGCCGGGTTGTGGAGCGGTGGCATGCTGTGCACATCAAGCAAGACCGCGACCCCGAATTTTTGCCGCATATTTTCTAGCACCGTAGATACAGTCTGATGATATGGGCGGTGCAGCGCCGCAATACGGTCATTGATGTCGTCTAAAGTGAACGGGCGCTTCCACAAATCGCCTTCGCCCGACAATCGGCGCGGCACAAGGCCAAGGCCGCCGCGCTGCTTCACGCCGGGCGTGGGATAATCCGCGCGCTGTGCGCCTTGAACCATCTCAACATCGACATCCTGTTCGTCGCGGTTCAGGTCGATCCAGGCCCGTGCACGATGGGCGACGATGACCGGATGGCCGACCTGGACCGAACGGCGCACCAATAGATCAGCATAGCGATCCTCAAGCCGGACCAGCGATGCCGGCGGCACGCGCAACGCGTCAAACACGCCTGCGGGATAATCTCGCCCTGCGTGCGGCACAGATAGCAGCACAGGCACGGACATATTCTCCGTTCCCCACATTGCAAATCCGGATGCAGATATGTCCAACGCGCCCTCTTTATTGGAAGAAAATATGTTGTTGGCAGATTTTGCGCAAAATGGTGCAAAAAAATTAAGCCTCTTTATTTATAGATACAGTCTGCGCCGCACTTTGGCGCCCCAAAGTTGTTTAAGGATTCTTTATGACTCGCATTCTGCTCGCCGAAGATGACCAGGCCATGCGCGAATATCTCGCGCGCGCACTGGAACGGTCGGGCTATGACGTGGTCGCGGTCGACCGCGGCACAGCTGCAGCGCCCATGTTGGAACACGAACATTTCGATCTGCTGCTGACCGATATCGTGATGCCGGAAATGGACGGCATTGAACTCGCGCGCCACTGTAACCGCGTGTCTCCGCGCACGGAGGTCATGTTTATCACCGGCTTTTCGGGCGTGGCACTGCGCGCTGGCGCGTCCATGCCCAGCGCGAAAGTGCTGTCCAAACCCTTCCATCTCAAAGACCTTGTCCTTGAAGTCGAGCGTCTATTTGCCAAGGAAAGTTTTGGCGAGCTGAAATAGGCTTGAATGATAGCACAAGCCCAGCTAGAGGCTGCGGCGTTGTGGGCGTATAGCTCAGCGGTAGAGCACTGCATTGACATTGCAGGGGTCGCAAGTTCAAACCTTGCTACGCCCACCATTTAAAAACCCCTCGGTCCATTGGGCCGGTGGGGTTTTTTAATTTCGAACGAGCGCCAGACGCAAGCCCCTCACGAACCGTCGCGCCTGCTTAGCACGGTTACCTGCCGAATTGCACCGCGCAGCCAAAGGCCGCGTCGATCTGCTTTATCGCAGCAGTCTCCGTCGGGAGTCTTGTTGGCAAGGCTCTTGCGTTACGAGTTCGGAAGCGATGAGTTGCTTGAGAACTTCGTTGAACCAGCGCGCGGACATTCCCGCTTTATTCATATAGTATTTTACAGGCTGCCGCGGTTCTTGCTTGATCAAGAACAGGAGTTCGCCTTCCTTTCGGACGATTTGAATGTCGCTAGATTTCTGAAGCTCAAAAAGATGCTTGAGCGCGTCGTAAAAGGCATGCTCGGTTCCTTCGATTGTTTCATTACCCATCCACATATCAATCCTTACAATCAATATATCCCCGTCACTTCCGTATGGAACGAAATGTATACAAAATATACATTTATATGATTCTCTCCAAACAATTTACATGATTTTACAATAAATCTATTCATACGCATTTACAATATTTTACAAAGTATATTAACCAAATATTATCTGAATTTTTCCGCATGCATTTTTCTGCATTCGAATTGGGTTTTTTAACGACTTTATAGAGGCTAACTCTGCAAACGGTTCGGGGGGCAGCTCTCTTATGCAGTTCGCAATGCACGAGCTCTTGGGTCGGCACGAGCTGGCCTTCGAAACAGATGTTTTAGAAATAGGGTGATTTACACATGACAAAGATATTCTCGGGCCGCAAAGCGAGCCTTTATGCAGCAGGAATGGCGGTTTCACTTTTCGCAATGACTGGTGCGGCGCACGCTCAAAGCGCCGGCGCATTTAACGGTGCGTACAAGAAGACCACATGGGCCCTTTCTGCAGAAGGCAAGGGTGGCACCAAGCCAGCCGCCACTTTGACTGCTGAACAGCAGGCCGCAGCAGCGGCTGAAGCAGCTAAAAAGGCGCAGATCACCACAACTCTGTTGGCAAGCCGCAGCAGTGCAACTGTAAGCGCGTACAACGCATATGCTAATGCTATTGCGGCAGAAAAATCCGCGCTGACAGCAGCGACTGCTGCAGCGAAGGGTCTCACCGACGCAGAAGCAGCCAAGGTAAAAGCAGACGCACTTGCGGCTACAATGCTCACGAACAAGGCTGCAGCTGACGCAGCTGTGACATCGGCCACAGCGTCAAGGACCGCTGCGCTTGCTGCCCAGGCTGCGTTGACAAGCTCGGCAACTGCTGCAGAAATAGCAGCAGCTCAGGCGGCCGTTGATAAAGCGAACGTATCGCTTTCATTGGCAACAGCTGCACAAGCACCCATCGCTGCTGCATACACAGCTGCGCAAACGGCAGCAGCTACAGCGCTGACCAACTACACCACTGCCATTAACACCAAGGCGACCGCAGACGGCAACGTTCTCAACGCTCAAGCAACGAAGACAACGTCGGCAGCAACCTTTAACACAGCTTTGGCGGGCGACACCGGCTTTGCTCAAACGCTTGCTGCCGTTAACAGTGCAGCAGGAACGACGTTCGCTGCTTCTTTCGAGGGAATCGGAGCAATTGATGCGTACGACGATGCGGCGCCTGCAGAACGCTATGCGAGCAACGGCTACACACGTGCAACCACAGCACTGACTTCAGCTGCAGCCAGCTCGAACCAGTTCATCTCGCTGGCTTCGGGTGCACTGACCGGTAGCACTGCTGCCCTTGATGCAGGTGCAAACTTCGAAACCGAAGTTTTGGGTGCGCTTGTTGACCATGAAGGTCGCATCGTTTCTTTGGACGCACGTACCACTGCAAATGCCAATGCAATCACTGCGGAGACTGCAGCACGTATCGCTGCTGATACAGCTGAAGCAAATGCACGTATCGCAGAAGACAAGCGCATCGTTGATCTCGTTTCGGCAGAAACCAACGCACGTTTGGCACAGAATGCAGAACTTCGCGACCGTATCTCGAGCTCGACCGCAACCGCGATCGCACTTGGTGGTGCAGCACTTCTGCCAGACATGGGCTTCACCTTGTCAGGTAACGTAGCCTTCTACGAAGGCGCTCAGGCTATCGCATTGAACGCCGCAGCTAAGGTTGGTCCAAATGCATATATCACTGCCGCCGCGGGTGGTGGTTTGAACAAGAAAGGCAGTGTGGGCGGACGCGTCGGTTTTGTAATCGGCTTCTAATAACTCCCCATACTACGTCGAACCGACGCATCACCTGGCCACCCCTTGCATATGCAAAGGGTGGCCCCTTTTTTTATACACTATCGCGCACGCCGGCTTGGCACCGATCCATGCCAGCGTTTGTATGCGCGGGTGAAGGCGCTGAGTTCGCTGTAGCCAAGCAAGAATGCGATCTGCCCGAGCGAACGCCTATTCTCGATAAAATACAAACGGCACAAATCGGTGCGAACAAGGTCAAGCAAGTCACGAAATGGCATGCCTTCTTCCACCAGCTTTCGGCGCAAGGTCCGCTCGCTCGTCCCAAAGGATGCGGCCAGCCGGTCCAGCGTCGGCGGTGATTTATCGAGTTCGCTGGTCAGGTAAAAATAGCTGAGCGCCAAATGGGTTTGGCCATTGATCATCCATTGTACCGGCCGCTGGTAGCGGGCAAGAGCTGCCTCCAACAATGTCTTGTTGGCAAAAGGCGACGGGCGAAACACCTGCCGCCCAGCAATTTCCATGCGCGTGGTCGCCATGCCAAATTGCACCGCACAGCCAAAGGCCGCCTCATATCGCGCGACCGCAAATTGGGGCTGATGCTGGAAATGTACCGATTGCAGCAACGGCGGCTCGCTCAATACCTGCCGCGACAAGCGTGCATAAGTTGCCACCGAAAATTCCACGACAGTCGCATAGGCATTGATCCGGTCTGCCGGACATTCCCACAGAATATAAGGTGGCTTACCCGATGCAATAAACTGTGTTTTGACCATCGTCTGGCGCAAAGCCTGAATATGGATATGGGCATCAATCACTGAGCCCAAATCGGTTTCCAGACGCGTGGCAAAGCCAAAGTCGGAAAAATTTTGCATCGCCGCGGTCTCGCCGAGCCGCAAATGCACCGCAGGATCATTAAAATGCGTTTGAAGCATCTTGAAAAAACGGATCGCCACAGGTGCGGAAATGCGGCTGAACGGATTACGCAGCCGGGTTTCATCCAAGCCAATCGCCGCGATCATAGCCTGCCTGTCGCCGCCCTCCGCCACCGCAGCGCGCAATATGCGCACCGCAAGATTTGCGGACATGGTGTTGGGCGCGATGGCTGTGCCATCCTTCAACAAAAGATCGATCCAACTAAAAATAGCACGCTCCCGGTCGACTATGGCAACAGGTTCAACACGCGTGAACGGCGAAGGCAAGCGCGATTTCGGCCGTGTCTTGCGGCTTCAAATTTCTCTCGCTAAGTCAACGCCATGAACCTTGCATCACTTCTTGCCCAATTCGAACCGGGCGCCGCGTCGCACAAAATATCCATCCCCGCCACCTGGCATCAGGGGCGCACCTCTTATGGTGGCTTAAGTTCGGCACTGGCCTATCAAGCGGCGAAGCTGACTGCGGAGGATCTGCCGCCGCTCCAGTCGGCACAAATCGCATTTGTGGGTCCCCTGGCGGGCGATGTCGAGGTGCAGGCCAATATCCTGCGTCGCGGTAAAAACACGGCATTTATCAAAGCGGACATAATGGGCGCTGATGGCATTGGCCTGACCTGCACGTTCATTTTCATGAACCGTCGGCAGAGCCATTTGGACTATATCAACATCGCGCAGCCCGAATTTCCGCCACTTCCGACCGCGGACAATGTACGCAGCGGCCCGCCTGAGTTTTTCACGGGCCATATGCAATATCCGGACAAACGCCTTGAACTGGGGTTGGCCACCAACCGGCTCGCATCATGGCACCGATTTACCGAACATGACGGGCTTGACCATATTGCAGAGCTTATCTGCATTGGGGACGCGTTGCCGCCGTCTGCAATGGGGCTAATGACCGAAAAGGGCATGGTGAGCTCGATGAACTGGCAGATCAACATGCTGACAGATACGCCGACGACCGAAGATGGATGGTGGTATCTGTCCAGCGAAACGCATCACGCCGCCAACGGCGCGAGCAGCCAGTATATGACCGCATGGAACAGCCGCGGCGAAGCGGTGCTTACCGGTATGCAGTCGGTGGCCATTTTTGCCTAACCATCAGGTCAAGCGCATGGCCTTACCCTAACGCCGCCTGCTTTTCCTCGGCGAGGCGGTCCAATTCGGCGCGGCTTTTCTTTTCGCTGGAGGATTTCAGCTGGCCACACGCCGCCATGATATCGCGGCCGCGCGGTGTGCGCACGGGCGCGCTGATGCCGGCTTCGAAAATGATGCTGGAAAAACGCTTGATGCGTTCTGGATCCGAACATTCGTAAATCGCGCCAGGCCATGGGTTGAACGGTATCAGATTGACCTTTGCCGGCAATTTATATTGGCGGATGAGGTTCACGAGTTCGTGCGCGTCTTCGTCGCTGTCATTCTTGTCCTTCAGCATCACATATTCGAATGTAATGCGCCGCGCGTTGCTGACGCCGGGATATTCGGCGCAGGCACGCAAAAGTTCATCAATGCCATATTTGCGGTTGATAGGGACGATTTCGTCACGGATTTCCTTGGTCACCGCGTGCAGCGATACCGCGAGGTTCACGTTAATTTCTTCGCCCGCACGCGCCATCATCGGCACAACGCCCGACGTCGAAAGCGTGATACGGCGGCGCGATAGGCCAAGGCCATCGCCATGCATAACGATCTTCATCGCATCACGGACATTGTCGAAATTATACAAAGGCTCACCCATGCCCATCAACACGATGTTTGTCAGCATGCGGCCGTCGGCGGTATAATGGCCGACGTCATCATCTTCATCATCGTCCGCACCCGACGCCATATTGCCCTTTGGCCATTCGCCAAGCGCATCGCGCGCCAGCATGACCTGCCCGACAATTTCACCCGGTGTCAGGTTGCGCACCAGCCGCATCGTGCCCGTATGACAGAAACGACAGTTGAGCGTGCAGCCCACCTGCGATGAGATGCAAAGCGTGCCGCGATCCGCATCGGGAATGAACACCATTTCATAATCTTGCGCATCATCGGTGCGCAAAAGCCATTTGCGCGTGCCATCGTTCGAAACCTGTGCCTCGACCACCTCTGGCCGGCCAATGACAAAGCGGTCGGCAAGCCATGGACGCATGGTTTTGGCGATATCGGTCATCGCTTCAAAATCGGTCACGCCGCGATGGTAGATCCAGTGGAACACCTGCTTTGACCGCAGCTTTGCCGCTTTTTCATCCAACTGCGATTCTTCAAACAGCTGACGAATTTGAAGGTGGCTGAGACCCATGAGGTCAATTCGGCCATCCGCACGCTGCGTAATCGCGCGTGGGGTGACGACGGGGTCTATATGGCCGGGAATCTGCATGATGGCCGCGCCTATAATGGGATTATGCGTGAAAAGCCAGCGCCGCTGAGGCTTAGCTCTTAACCACAGAGACCTGCGTTCCGGGTGCCTGATCGGTTATCATGACTGCGGATCCCAACTGGCTAGCAAGCGCCTCGACAATGCCTGTCCCCAGACCGGGTTTGCCGTCTTCTTCGTCTTTCGGCATGCCGACGCCATCATCTGCGACCACAAGTGTCCATGCACCCCCGTTGGATTTATACCCGACTTTGATCGTGCCCTTCTGCGTGCGTCCGGGAAAGGCATGTTTCAATGCGTTAATCACCAGTTCGGTGACGATCAAGCCAAGGCTGACGGACGTATCGGAATCGACGACGCTGTCGTCCACATCGGTGGTTAGCAAAAGCCGGTCGGGATCACCAATCATGGACGCGCCAATGCTGAGGCACAGATCATGGAAATAAGTACCTAAAGCGACATTATCGACCGAGGTCGATGACAAATGCTTTTGCAGCATAGCGATCGACATCACGCGATTGTGCGCATCACGCAAATGCTCGCGCGTTTCGGTCGATTGCACCTTGCGCGCGCTTTGCAGCAAGACGCTGGCGATGATTTGCAGGCTGTTGGCGACGCGATGCTGGATTTCATGCAACAGCAATTGCTTTTCGCGGATAAGATCGTCCCTGACTTTGTCGGCCAGTCGCTGCGTTGTCACATCGGTAATGGCGAGAACAACGCGAATGCTCTCTGCTTCGAAATAATCAAGCGTATGCGCATGAATCAGGAGATGCAGTGTTGGCTGGTCTGCACGTTTCAGGTCCATTTCATACACATCGATCGCCGCATTGCCCGCAACGGTCGCGTGCAGCAGGGCGTTCAGTTGACGCACATCCCATTCGCCCTTGCCGAGATCAGCGAGTTTCTTGCCGGTAACTCCAACACAATCAATATCAAAGGCATCGCAAAAGGACTTGCTGGCCGCAATGATCGTCAAGTCCTCTTGAAGGAGAATGAGTGGCGAAAAGGACGATGACACAAGCGCAATCGACATATTGTCGGCGTGTTCGGGCAAACGGGTCAGTATATTTTCCATGGCACAAAGCCGTCATAAACTGGAGACTCGCAATGCGAGAGCCATACCCAGGCGTTACGTCTCTCAACGGCGTCAACGGTGCGAAACGTCAACATCGTAACACACGGAAGCATAAGGCGTGAATCAATTCGAACCAGCGGTCTGCGTTATGTTTTCGGGCGGGCGCATCCCAACGCCGCAGCATCAATTGCACTGGGCGCACCGCGCAATGCGTAGGCATCGACAATCGACTTGCCATCGCGGCCAATTGTTTCGATGCTGAGCGACGTTGCCGAGCGGATGGCGGCGATAATCGCCAAGTCCATCCGCCGGTCCGCCGCCCATGCGGCGTTGCTATCGGCCTTTAAACGAAAGCGCCTGCCGCCCGCGGTCAATGTCACGCCGCTATTTGCCGCCCGATCGCGCGACAGGCGCACGTAAAGCTGATGCGTCACGTTGCGCTTTGGCCAAAAGCCGATGGAGACATAAGCCGCCCGCGTTGGCGGACCTATCGTCTCGTCGGGTTCGGAAATCGCATAGCAGCGGGGCGTATCCGGGTCACGAAACGCCGCCCACCCCTGATAAACGCCAAGCCGGTCTTTGGCAGCGAGCGGCGTGGCAGCCGCAAACGTCAACGCAAACATAAAAAGCATGTGCTTTCCGGCGTAGGCCGGAATCCAGCGCGGCGGTGCGCTGGGTTGTTCTGGGCTCCTGCCTTCGCAGGAGAACAGATGATATCGCAAGCGAACCCTCAAGCACGCTCCCCTGCGCCGTTGCCATCAATCACCAGCGTTTCGACACCATCGCGGATCATCACCATACTGCCCTGCGCAAGGCTGTGGGCGATGGGCGCGCCAAAGCGTGCCATGGGCTCCAGCCCCAGCAAAACCCCGCGCAGCACGCGTGCGGTCATCCCATGGCAGATGATCAGCATGTCCTGTTCAAAGCTTTGATCGGCTATCCAGTGACGCAGCCGCTGCGCGACATCGTCGTAAAATTCGCCGCCCTCGGGACGCACGGAAAACAGCTTGTGCTCCATATCGACGATTGGGCCGATTTCCGCGGATATGTCGGCATAGGTCCGGCTCGACCAACGCCCGATGTCAATTTCCAGCAACCGGTCGTCGCGCATCGTTTGGTGCCAGTCGGCGTTGATTTCCTCTGCGACCAAGGCCAGCGTCTGCAACGCGCGCCCAGCGGTGGACGACCAAAGCTGCGGTATGGGGTCATCCCCCAGATAGTTTGCCAACGCACGGCCCATGGCGCGCGCTTGCACACAGCCCTCCCATGTCAGCGGGGTATGCAGCTCCGCCTGCCCCTGCATCCGCGCAATTTTGTTAAACACCGTCTCCCCATGCCGTGCGATGAAAAGCCGTCTACCGTTCGTTGAAATCGTCATAATGGCCTTATTCCACAGGATATTCTTCGACGCAAAACCTATCGGCTTGCCCTGCTGGCCAAAGCGGTTATGGAAGAGTCGCCATAGAAATAGGGATTTTTGGCTGCTTTGTGCCGGCCATGCCCGATAAGGGGAATTTGAATGAGAGCCACGATCGAACGCGCGACCCTGCTGAAAAGCCTGAGCCACGTCCAATCCGTTGTGGAACGGCGCAACACTATCCCCATTTTGTCGAACGTCCTGATCGAAGCCAGCGAAGGCGGCAAGATCAAGCTGACCGCGACGGACTTGGATCTGCAGGTCGTTGAAACCTTTGCGGCCGATGTCGAAACCCCCGGTGCAACCACGGTTTCGGCGCACACTCTGTTCGAAATCGCGCGCAAGCTTCCTGAAGGATCGCAAGTCCAATTACATGCCGCAGACGGCCGCATGGCGGTAAACGCTGGCCGCGCGCGCTTCTCGCTCGCAACGCTGCCGCGTGAAGATTTCCCCACGATTGCAGAGGGCGAATTGCCCACCTCGTTCGAAATTCCCGCAAGCTCGCTGATCCAGATCATCGACAAAACACGCTTTGCGATTTCGACCGAAGAAACGCGTTATTATCTCAACGGTATTTTCCTGCACGTCACCGACGATGCCGATCCTGTGTTGAAAGCAGCGGCCACCGACGGCCACCGCCTCGCCCGCGTCACGCTGCCGCGTCCTGCTGGTGCAGAAAACATGCCCGACATCATCGTGCCACGCAAATGCGTCGCCGAAATCCGCAAGCTGCTGGACGAAAGCGGCGGCAATGTCATCCAGATCGACCTGTCGGCGAGCAAAATCCGCTTCACCTTTGACAGCGTCATCCTGACATCAAAGCTGATTGACGGCACATTCCCCGATTACAGCCGCGTCATTCCAACCGCGAATGACAAGCTGCTGCGCATCGACCCCAAGGCATTTAGCCAAGGCGTTGACCGCGTGGCGACCATCGCCACCGAAAAAACCCGCGCGGTCAAAATGGCGCTCGATAAAGACAAGATCACTTTGTCGGTCACCAGCCCTGAAAACGGCACAGCCGCCGAAGAAGTGTCCGGCCAATATAGCAGCGACGGCTTCGAAATCGGCTTTAACGCGCGTTATTTGATGGACATCTTGGGCGAGATCGAAGGCGACGTTGTCGAGCTTCACTTGGCGGACGCCAGCGCCCCAACGCTCATTCGTGAGAATGACAAGTCAGCGGCGCTGTATGTTTTGATGCCAATGCGCGTCTAATTTATGGAGTGGCTTCCGCGCTGGAAGCCCTCCCTTATTCCGCTGCTTCCGCCATGGGGATGCTCTGCGGACCGCGCACAACGATACCGGGCAAAGCGCCCGTCATCGCGCCATTTTTTACATGTCGAAGAAATCTCATTGATGCGTC
>CAZCXQ010000017.1:0-1379 GCA_964502655.1 uncultured Sphingorhabdus sp. | reverse complement strand
TAGCCATCCGCCTTTTGCAGTAAGCGCTTGCCACCGGCGGGCAAGTCGAATGCCAACCATGGCTTCAACAATTTCAACGCATCAAAATCGATGACGTTGATATCGGCGAGATAGCCCGGTTTCAGCACACCGCGATCATTCAGCCCATAAAGCCGCGCCGTGTCGTGGCATTGGCGTTTGACGGCGAGTTCGAGCGGTATTGTCCCCGCCTTACGGTCGCGCGCCCAGTAACTGAGCAGAAATGTCGGTGACGCCGCGTCGCAAATCGTCCCGCAATGGGCGCCGCCGTCGGACAGCGATGCGACGATATCGTCCCGCTGGAGCAGCTCTTTGGTGAAGTCCAAATTGCCATCCATATAATTCAATATCGGCAGGTAAATCATACCGTTGCCGTCGTCGGACATCAACTGGTCATAAGCATATTCGGCGCCTTCTTTGCCTGCTGCTTGCGCAAAGCCGAAGATGCTTTCTTCGCGAGTGGGTTCATAGCTAAAGCCATCGCCGAGCGGGAATTGCATGGCCCATGCGGCGGTGACCAGCATGAAGAATGGGGCCATATCAGGCGATGGCGGCGGCAAATTATCCTCCGCCAACATCGCCGCCTTAAACGCAGGGTCGGACAGTTTTGCCTTTTGCTCGTCCCACGACAGTCCGGCGATTTGCTGCCAGCTTGGCTTGCGCATGAACGGGTGCACCGTGCCGCGCCAGTTCATGATGACGCCGATACCGCGCAGGCCAATCGCCGCGACCAGATTGGCACCATTGTCATTGGCGTTGCACATCGCCGCCATTTGCTCGGTCCACGGCATTTGCTTGATGGGCGATTGCAACATGGTGAAGGCGATGGGCAGCCCCGTCTCGCGGCTTAACCGCCCCATCCAGCCGAACTCGTCCCATTCTTCCAAGAAGTCGGTGGTCAGTTCAAACACCCCATGCCCGACTTTGCCCATGGCGCGGCCAATACCCACCAGTTCGGGTTCGGTCGCCGTGGTCCCCGGGACAAGTTCGCCATCAATCGATTTATGCAATATTGTGCGGGAGGTGGAAAAACCCAATGCCCCTGCGCGCAAGCCTTCCTCTACCAGCCGCGCCATTTCGGCGATGTCGGCTTCGGTTGGCTCCTCATTATCTGCGCCGCGCTGCCCCATGACAAAGGCGCGCAACGCGCCGTGCGGAACGTGCGTGCCAATATCGATGGTCCGCGGCAGGCGTTCCAGCGCGTCGAGATAATCGGGAAAGCTTTCCCAATCCCATTTCATTCCCTCGGCGAGCGCAGTGCCGGGAATATCCTCGACACCCTCCATCAGGCCGATCAGCCAATCATGCTTGTCCTTTTACGCCGGCGCAAAGCCACCGCCCCAATTGCCCATGCCAACCGT
>CAZCXQ010000016.1:0-22996 GCA_964502655.1 uncultured Sphingorhabdus sp. | reverse complement strand
GGCAAGCGCGTGGACCAATTGACCAACATGGGCCGCAAGGAAATTATGGAAGCATCGGCGCAGTCGAACCGCTTCCTCGATAAGCCCATTCGCCGCATGGACGAAAGTTCCGGCGTCGGCGCGGATCTGGCCGAATTGCGCCGCGTTGTTGAAGATCTGGACCCGTCCAAAAAGGGCAATCTGATGACCAAGCAAAAGCTGTTTGGTATCATTCCATTCGGCAACAAGCTGCGCAATTATTTCGACAGCTATCAAAGTTCGCAAACGCATATCAGCTCGGTTCTTGCCCGTCTTGGCAATGGCAAGGATGAGCTATTGATGGACAATGCGGCGATCGACGTCGAGCGGCAGAATCTGTGGGTTGCCATGGGCAAGTTGGAACAGATGATTGTCATGTCCAAGCAGTTGGACACGAAACTGGAAGAAAAAGCCGCTGAGCTTGAACTGTCCGACCCCGCCAAGGCGCGCGCGATAAAGGAAAGCGCGTTGTTTTATGTGCGCCAACGTACGCAGGATCTGCTGACGCAAATGGCGGTGACGGTGCAGGGCTATCTCGCGCTCGATCTGGTCAAAAAGAACAATGTCGAACTGGTCAAAGGTGTCGACCGCGCATCGACCACCACCGTTGGCGCATTGCGCACGGCGGTTACTGTGGCGCAGGCGATGACCAACCAGAAACTGGTCCTTGACCAGATTACTGCGCTCAACACGACGACCGCGAATATCATCGACAGCACTGGTCAGTTGCTGCGCGACAATACGGGCCGTATTCATGAACAAGCCGCCGGCGCCACCATCCCGTTGGAAACATTGAGCCGTGCGTTCCAGAATATTTACGACACAATGGACGCCATCGACACCTTCAAGATGAAGGCGCTCGACAGCATGAAGCAAACGTCCGAAGCGCTCGAAAAAGAAGTCGAGAAGTCGAAGGGCTATATCGCACGTGCCGAAGGGCAGGCGCAGGCGACCAAGTCGGTACAGGACAGCGGTTTGCTGTCACTTGAGGCATAATGATGATATATTACCGTAGCCCTGAGCCCGTCGAAGGGCGCTTGTCGGCTGGACGTACTTCGACAGGCTCAGCACTACGGTTTGCACATCAAGGTACAATATGAACAGCCCTGCATCCAATTCCGACGACATCCTTAACGGCGCGGCACGGTCGCTGCGCAATGTCCGCTTTGCCCCCATCGGGACAAAGTCGCAGGCGCTGCGCCGCGCACATTTCTGGGGCAAGTTGAGCAAAGCGACAATGGCGGTCGGTGCTGTTTTAATTGGCGCTGGCGTCATCGGTGGCATTATCGGCGGCATCGGTTTTTGGGGCGTGATGATCACCGCCCTGCTGGTAACAACCGCAGCCTATGTCCTGATGCGCTTTCCGCAAATGCCGATGCCCACGGCGGAGAGCCTGAAGATCACCGATCTTGCCACATTGGCCGGAAAAACAGAGATTTGGCTTGAGGCGCAGCGTCCTGCATTGCCCGCGCCTGCGGTGTCGTTGATGCAAGATATCGGGCTTCGGTTGGACCAGCTTGCACCGCAACTGCAAACGCTCGACGATAATGACCCTGCGGCCCGTGAAGTCCGGAAACTTGTGGGGGAACATCTGCCCGAGCTGATTAACGGTTATAAACGCATTCCCGATAGCCTTCGCCATAAAGAGCATGCCGGAAAGACACCCGCGCAGCAGTTGGTCGATGGCCTGAAGACGATTGACCGTGAAATCGAGACGATGACCGGCCAGATTTCGCGCGGTGAGCTCGACAAATTGGCGGTGCGCGGCCGGTATCTTGAAATACGTTATGATAACGCCGCCGAAAACGGTCAGGCTGTGTAATCCCGCAATAATGTAAACGCTGCGATTGGCGCCATTTTGCGCTATAGCCCCATGCTATGGCACAGACTGCTCAGCGCGCGCCGCATCTTCTTTGTGAAATTGAAACCGTGTTGTCGGACGGTCGGCCAGTGTGCTTGCGCACCATTCGGCCCAGCGACGAAGAACGCATCCGCAATGGCATCACCGAGATGTCGGACCGCTCGCGTTACCTGCGCTTCTTCTCGGCTTTCCGGTCTCCGCCTGAATCGATTGTGAAACAGCTGAGCGCGGTGGACGGGCATGACCATATCGGTTGGGGCGCGATATTGCTGGATGGCGCGGAATGCCCCCCGATCGGCGCAGCGCATGCCATTCGTTCAGAGCACGTTCCTGCGCGGGGTGAATTGGCAATTGCGGTGCTTGATGACTATCACGGACTTGGGTTGGCGCGCATGCTGATCGCCGCCGTACTGCTGGATTGTATCGACGAGAATCTGCCCGTCCTTGATATGCAAATGCTGTCCGAAAATCGCGCCGCGAGCCATCTCGTTACATATTTGGGGGCCAAGCCCGCGCCAGCATTGGACAGTGTGCGCCACTATCTTTTGGATGTCCCAGCGGCGCTCCGGATCCTGCAGCGCGATGATATGTCAGAAGGGCTAATGGCAGTATTTGCCGCACGACGAGACAATAAATTCTGAACAGATATGCAATGCGAATAATAATCATGCAAAGCTTTGCATAAAACGGATTGGAAAATGGGCTATTTTGCGACCTATGCAATTGCTTCAGAATTGGTATTTTGCTAGCAGCCAAATCAGGTAGCAAATATTCAATCGGTAATGATTACGGTTTTGTGTCCGATGTTACTGATAGGGATGAAGCAATGCAAAATATTAACTATCATGCATCGCCTTTGTCCAATGAACGACTGGGGCAAATTGTCGAAGACTCCGCAAGCGAAGTCTATGTTTTTTCATGCGAAGATTACCGTTTCAATCTCGTCAATCGTGGTGCGCGGGATAACCTGCTCTATTCGATGGCTGAGCTACGCAACCTCACGCCGTGGGACATTAAACCAGAATTTACCGAAGCCGCGTTCAAAGCGATGGTTGAACCGCTGGCATCGGACAGAACACGGGTGTTGCATTTTAACACCGTGCATCGGCGGAAAGACGGGACCGAATATGACGTCTCGGTGCATTTGCAGCAGATCAAAACCCAGAATTTGGATCCCGTATATTTTGCAGCGATTCAGGACGTTACCAAGCGCAATCAGATGGAACGTGAGCTGCGCGCGGTATCGGGGCGCCTGAACGCGATTTTGCAAAATACCATGATGGCGGTGTTCGTCATGGATGACTCCCAGCACTGCATTTTTATGAACAGCGCGGCCGAGGCTCTGACGGGGTATCGTTTTGAAGAAACCCAGGGAAAGCCGCTGCATGATGTGATCCATCATAGCTACCCCGACGGACGGCCTTTCCCATTGCATGAATGCGCGATTGACCGCGCATTGCCTGAAGAAAATCAAGTGACGGGCGAAGAAATCTTTGTCCACAAGGACGGCCATTTCTACCCGGTTGGCTTTACCGCTTCGCCCATTCGTGACGACCGTGATGTCGCGATTGGAACCATCATTGAAGTGCGCGATATCAGCGACGAACTGGCAGCCAGAGAGGCATTGCACCAGTTTAACGAATCTCTTCAGGCCAAAGTTGCCGAGGCAATCGAAGAGCGCAAACGCGTCGAAGAACAATTGCTGCAAGCGCAGAAGATGGAAGCGATTGGCCAGCTGACCGGCGGTATCGCGCATGACTTCAACAATTTGCTTCAGGTTATAGGCGGCAGTCTTGAACTGTTGGCGCGTGACGTCGCGGATAACCCCAAGGCGCGGCAGCGGTTGGAAAATGCCATGGGCGGCGTAGCTCGCGGTGCGAAACTGGCGTCGCATTTGCTGTCCTTTGGGCGGCAGCAACCCTTGCAGCCCAAGCCAAGCAATATTGGCCGTCTGCTTGAGGGCATGAACGAAATGCTTGTCCGCTCGCTGGGCGAAACGGTTGAGGTCGAAATGACGGCGGAGGCCGGCATCTGGAACTGCTTGATTGATCCCGCGCAGGTGGAAAACGCGATATTGAACCTTGCGATCAATGCGCGCGACGCCATGAACGGGATTGGAAAACTGACCATTGAAGCCGCCAACACTGTCCTCGACCAACGATATGCGTCGGCGCATGCGGATATCGAGCCCGGGGAATATGTGATGCTAGCGGTGACGGATACCGGATCGGGGATGTCACCTGAGGTGCTAGAAAAGGCGTTTGATCCATTCTTCACCACCAAAGAACCCGGCAGCGGAACGGGCCTTGGGCTAAGTATGGTCTACGGATTGGTCAAGCAGTCGGGCGGGCATATCAACATCTACAGTGAAATCGGTGTCGGGACCACCGTACGAATATATCTGCCGCGTACAGGCTCTGCTGAGGATGTGGAGATCGAAGCACCGTTCAGCCATGTTCCGCATCACGTCGCTTCTGCAGAAACCATTTTGGTGGTCGAAGATGATGAAATCGTTCGCTCTACTGCTGTCGAAACATTGCGTGAGTTCGGCTTTAGCGTGCTGCAAGCGGTCAATGCTGAGCAGGCACTTAAGGTTGTCGAAAGCGGCGTCAAAATCGATATGCTGTTTACCGATGTTGTCATGCCCGGAAAAGTGCGCAGTCCAGAGCTGGCGCGCCGTGCTAAAGCGCTGCTGCCAGAGCTGGGTGTGTTGTTCACGTCCGGATATACTGAGAATGCGGTTGTGCAGTCGGGGCGTTTGGGCGACGGTATTGAGCTATTGTCGAAGCCCTACACCAATGATCAATTGTTCCAAAAAATCAGCAAGGTCATGGCAAAGGCCCGCGAAGTCGCCCCCGCACCAGAGCCAAAGGGCGCAACAGCACACGCATCCGCATTACGCGTATTAATTGTCGAAGACGAAATCCTTATCCGGATGAACTTGGCCGAAATGCTATATGAGCTAAAGGCCGAAGTGACCGAAGCCGCAACGTTGGCCGACGCGCAATCCGCGCTTAAAAATGGCAATTTCGATATCATCATTACGGACATTGGTCTGCCCGACGGCAATGCCGCCAGCTGGGTCACAGAGCTGCTGGCGGCAGGGCATAAGGGGGTCATTATTTCATCCGGACATGCCGCGGACGGTGATCTCGCAAAGCATGTTGCGGCAAAAGCAGTCGGCGTTCTGGGTAAGCCCTATGAATTGAACGATGTCGCGCGTTGCCTTGCGGAGCGTACATGCTAAGCGCGTGTCGCAATCAACAGCCAATGATATATACAGGAAACCTGCGTGACCCAATCCAGCTTTCAGCGCGAGATTTTTGGAACGCTGGCCGACGGTGAAGCGGTCCACGCAATAACGCTGACCAATGCTTCGGGCATGTCGGTAAGGATCATCAGCTACGGCGCGTCTATCCAATCGGTGTGTGTGCCCGACGCCAACGGTAACTTTGCGGACGTGACAACGGGCTATGCTAATATTGAGCAATATGTCGCCCAGCCGCAATATTTTGGTGCGACCGTTGGACGGGTCGCCAACCGTATTGCCGGTGCGCGTTTTGAACTTGATGGCAAGGTCTACAGCATTCCCGCCAATGATGGCACGCATTCGCTGCACGGGGGCGATGTCGGGTTCGACAAGGTGAACTGGACGGTCACGGATTGTGATGAACAGGCTTTATCGGTGACGCTGTCGCATATTAGCCCCGATGGTGACCAAGGATATCCGGGAACGTTGACCGTTACGGCAAGATATCAATTGCACCCCGACAATGCGCTGTCGGTGCATTACGAAGCCGTCACCGACGCGCCGACCTGCGTGAACCTGACGAACCATGCTTATTGGCATTTGGGCGGTGAGGGGGCTGCCTATGGTGCGATGGACCATGTGCTGATGATCGCTGCTGAACAATTTCTGCCGGTGGACGCGACGCTTATTCCAACGGGAGAACGCCGCAGCGTTGTTGCGACGCCATTTGATTTTCGTAAACCCATGCCGATTAGCAAATATGTTCGCAGCAACGCGGACATCCAACTGACCCATGGCGGCGGATATGACCATAATTGGATCATTGGTGACGAAGCCGCGGGCGAACCCCGATTGATGGCACATTTGCAAGATCCGGTGTCCGGACGGACGATGACGTTGCTGTCCAACCAGCCGGGGCTGCAGTTTTACTCGGGCAATTTCTTTGACGGAACAACCTCGGGCAAAGCAGGCAAAAGCTATGAAATCGGCGATGCGATTGCGCTTGAGCCACAAATGTTTCCGGACGCACTCAACCACCCCTCTTTTGCTTCAATTGTTCTTCGTCCAGGGGAAACCTATTCCCATATCATCATGTGGCGTTTCGGTGTCGGCCCATTGTTTTCTCTGAATATGGACGGGTAAACAGACG
Organism: uncultured Sphingorhabdus sp.; assembly: GCA_964502655.1. Classification (GTDB taxonomy): domain Bacteria; phylum Pseudomonadota; class Alphaproteobacteria; order Sphingomonadales; family Sphingomonadaceae; genus Sphingorhabdus_B. Next base: position 16,717 of record CAZCXQ010000016.1, on the reverse strand, counting down.
AAGATCTAAAACGTCAGCATTACTTGCGATGCGATGTCTGTTTTCGATGTAAAACCGGTTGAAATCAGATATGCATATACACTAGCAGAAAATGCATAATCGGGATGTTACATGAATTCACTGCTGAACGGGGCCAGTGCCCAACAATTTCATTCGTCCTCAAGCATTTTGCTCATCGATGACGAGTCCGAAATTCTACCCGAATATCAGGAATTTTTCGAACTCGCGGGATTTAGAACGTTCACTTGTGCTGATCCTGTTCAAGGCATGGCAATGGTGCTGGAAACACCGGACATTGCGGTTGTCATCACTGACCTGCGCATGGCACATCTGGATGGTATCAGCATGATTAAAAACCTTCGGGCGTCGCTACCGGCCGGAAGAGATGTTCATTTCATGATATTAACAGGTGATGCCAGCTCCGAGCTATGCGATGAATTGGCAGACATTCCCGTTTTTCTGAAACCAGCCGACACCGACGCATTGATCGCCGCTATTCGCGCGGTGTTGGTGTGTTGATCCGCCGCTGGGCCGGGTTCGCGAAGACCCGGGATATACCGCTAACAGAACTTCTGATTGCGCTCTTTATCGGTGTAGTGGGGCTTTTTCTCAACACTTTCGAGCTCAAGCTTGGCTGGGGCACGAACTTTATACTCGGCAACGCGCTGGTATATGTGTTTGTGCGCGTGCTGGCTCCGCAGTCTCTTGTGCTTGCGGCTTCAGTGTCAAGTATCGGTTCGATTATCTTGTTGAACCACCCATGGGGTTGGATCGTGTCGGTATGCGAAGCGGCATTTATCGCCGTCGTTGCGCCCCGTTCATCGCCTGTACGCAGCGTCGTTCTGTACTGGATAGTGGCAGGCGCGCCTTTATTGTTCTTATTCTATGGCGGCATCCTGAAACTGGATCAGTTGTCGGTTGCCCTCGTGGTCGCAAAGCAAATCGCGAACGGGATTTTGAACGTTGTTCTTGGTGAGATCGTGTATGTCGCCATTTTGAGCCGCAATCCATTCGGAAAATTCGGACATTGGCCAAAGCTCATGGTTGAATGCTTTACGGTCATGTTATTCATGGGAACGGTGCTGATCCCGGCGACGGTGTATATGGCGCTGGATAGGCCGTCGCGTGAACGTGCCGCGATGGAAGAGGTTAACATAAATCTTGAATCGCGTATGCGCGTCGCGGACGCGAAGTTGAGTGCATGGGTCGATTCACGAACGATGCTGCTGCGCGGCTATGCAGATAATGGCGAGCTTGGCCGCGGCCAGTCCGATGTTCGTTTGCCGAAGGAATTCTCGGCTGAATTTGAGAAAACTGCTTTCTTGGCCCCCAATCAAAGTCTGTCGGCATTTGCATCGGCGCAAGGTGGCTCGGTTATCGAAGCAACGAAGGCCATAGTGGATCTAACGCCTCCGACGGACAAGCGTGCGCGCCTGGTCGCGTTAAATCTTGGGCCAGCGCGCTCGAATGTTGATTTTGCATTGGTCGTTCCGCATGTTCGAAACGGCCAAGCGGAAGATATTGTCGCAATATTACGCCCGACAATACTACATGATCTTGTCGAAATTCCCGGCCAGCACGTCATGGACAATATTGTTTTCATCAGCCCTGCCCAAGGGACATTCCCGCTGACGCATGTCGCATCGAACGTGCGTACGCTTGTCGGTTCCATGTCCCAAAGTCAGCAGGCGACTGCTGTTACAAAACCCGTTCTTTTAAGTGAAGTCGATTATGATCGTGCAATCACGTCCGATCTGCGTGACACGCAAATCGTTCGCCTGAGACCCATCTCTGCTCTACCGCAATGGCAAGTCGCTTCAGTGCTTCCGCTTGAGCCGGCGGTGCTCAAAGCGCGCGCGGTACAACTGCTTCATTTTCTTGCGGTCATCACGTTCGTTTTTCTGATTGGACTGTTGGCATCACATATGAGCTTGAAGGCGTCGAATGTGTTACGGCGTGTGTCGCAGGCAGCCGCGGACCTTACGCAGTTTGGAAGATCACAACCTGCGTCCGACGACATATTTATTGAGGAAGTTAGCGAGATTTCGGGAACGATAGCGATTGCAGCGGCTTCGTTCGGTCGCGAGCGCGGCGCGTTGGCAAGCTATCAACGCCGGCTGAACAGTATCGCACAGCATGCGCCTATCATCGTCTATGCTGTTGACGTTGCGAATGGGGAAGGGACGGACATGACCTATATCAGCCCGTCCGTTGAACAAATGCTGGGCTATTCGACGGCCGAAGGTTTGGCGGAAAACTGGTGGAGCCGCTCCATTCATCCGGACGACTATGATTACTGCATGGCTGCGTTTAGACATTTGGTGCCGGGAAAAGTTTACGCGGCTGAATATCGCCTCCGGCACAAAAATGGGCACTATGTCTGGGTATATGACACGCTATCCGTTGAACCCACGGCACAGGGGGCAGAGCAAGAAGCTGTTGGCATCATCATGGATATTTCCGAACAAAAGGCGTCCGAGGACCAGCTTTTGCAATCGGATAAGATGGCAAGCCTTGGCCGGATGATGTCGGGTACGGCGCACGAGTTAAACCAGCCGTTGAACTTTATCAAATTGGCGGCGTCAAACTTGCGCGAGAACGCCGTTCGGGGTCGATTAGAAGCCGAGAAATTCATTCCGAAACTTGAAAATATTGTGGCGCAGGTCGAACGTGCCTCCGCCATATTGCTGCAGATGCGGATATTTGGCCGGACGTCGAAGGAAGCACCTTCTGCGATCAATATCCAAAGTACCGTTGAAGCCGTGATCCTGATGGCCGAACCACAGATGGAGCTCGACGGGACACAACTGGCCACTGAAGTGAAAGCATCGGGCATTTACGTTCGGGCGTTGCCGGTGATGCTGGAGCAGGTTCTTTTGAACCTGTTCATCAATGCCAATGACGCCATTCGCAGCCGGCATGATGCGGGTGACAGCGCAGAGGGTGAAATAAAAATCACCATTGATCGTAATGAGCGGTCGGCGTTTATAACGGTGGCTGACAACGGCCCTGGTATCGCTCCAGATGTCTTGCCCAAGATATTCGAGCCCTTTTTCACGACGAAGCCGCCCAAGGAAGGCACTGGGCTTGGACTTTCGATTAGCTATGGCATCATTCGCGACATGGGCGGCGTTTTGCGCGCCAAATCGAGCCGTAAAGGCGCGCAATTCACTATCGAACTGCCATTGGCCGATGCCGTAGCAACCGAGGCCGCTTGAACCCGTCTAAAGTTTGGAGCTAAATCGTCATGTGGTGTTCCATTGACAGGCAGAAGTGTTCGCAGCAAAGTGGCGATGACACCGGTTACCTTAGGCAGGCTTAAAAGGAATGAAGCGATGATCAGCCGCCGCACGAGCCTTTTGCTTTTGGGTTCTGCGCCACTGCTGCCTTACGCAGCCCGCGCGCAAGGATCGGCCGCTACCTCCAGCCTTGATCCACATGCAGCGATGCGTTGGGCGAAGGGATTTGAAGGCCAACGTCGTGCCGATTTGGGCAACGGTCGTTTCCTCAACCCCATTTTTGCCGGCGATCATCCCGATCCGTCATTGGTGTGTGATGGAGAGGATTATTATCTCACTTTCTCCACCTTTGACGCATATCCCGGCATTGTCATTTGGCACAGCCGAGACCTTGTGAACTGGCGACCCGTTACCGCTGCACTGACACAGCCAATTGGTTCGGTGTGGGCACCCGATTTGGTGAAACATGAAGGCCGTTTCTATTGCTACATTCCGGCGCGAACCCCTGAAAAGAAATCGATCTATGTCATTACTGCGGACAAGATCGAGGGGCCGTGGAGCGACCCGGTTGACCTGAATTTGCCCCTGCATATCGACCCCGCGCATGTGGCAGACGACGATAGCACACGTTGGTTGTTCCTGTCCGGTGGAGACCGTGTTCAGCTATCCGGCGACGGCTTATCGACCGTCGGCGATGTCGAGCATGTCTACGACCCGTGGCGTTATCCCGAAGAATGGGTGGTTGAAACATTCGCGCCCGAAGGCCCGAAGATCATGACGCGCGGTGACTATTGGTATATGACGACTGCGGTTGGCGGCACCGCTGGCCCGCCCACTGGCCATATGGTCATCATGGCGCGCAGCAAATCGCTGGCTGGCCCTTGGGAGAATTGTCCGCGCAATCCGTTAATCCGGACTTTATCAGCGCGTGAAAAATGGTGGTCGCGCGGCCATGCGACATTGTTCGAAGGCCCGGGTGGCACATATTGGATGATGTATCATGGCTATGAAAATGGCTATTGGACCTTGGGTCGGCAGACGCTGCTTGAGCCCGTAAAATGGGACGCTGATGGCTGGCCGCGTCCACTGGGTGGTGATCTGTCCCGCCCGATTAAGAAGCCGCGGGACATCGGCCCTCAACCACATGGCGCGCCATTGTCGGATGATTTTTCGACGGACAAAATGGGCGCGCAATGGGCGTTTTATGATCCGGCCAATGAAGAAGCCAATAGGCTGAAGCGGGTTGGCGGCACCTTGCATATGGCGGCTAAGGGTAACACGCCGTCAGATTGCTCGCCCTTATGCGCGTTGGCTGGCGATCAGGCGTACCGCGTCATTGTGGATATTGAAACCGATCCCGGAGCGGAAGGCGGTATATTGCTGTTCTACAATCGCCGGCTTTATGCAGGATTGGGTTTTGGCAGAAAAGGCCTTGTCATGCATCGCTATGGCCTCCAACGGCCGCGCGGCGCCATTCCTGGCCAACGCGACCCCGGCGGCAGCGCTGTGTCAAAACTATCGATACGTCTGACCAATGACCACAACATACTGACCATTCACACCAGCGATGATGGCCGCAAGACATGGCGCAAGTTTGATGTTCAGATGGAAGTATCGGGCTACCACCATAATGTCGCTTACGACTTCCTTTCGCTACGTCCCGCGCTCTATGCTGCCGGACAAGGCGAAGTCCGCTTTCGCAATTTCACCTATGAGGCTCTAAATTGAATACGCCCCTGAAACTTCATCCTGACCGGCTTTTCCCGACGGACTCCGCCGTTCGGGATATCGCCCGCCGGCTATATGCCGACGTCGATGGCTTGCCGATTATCAGCCCGCATGGCCACACCGATCCCGAATGGTGGGCGACCGATGCGTCTTTTGGGAATGCGACGGAATTGCTTCTGCATCCCGATCATTACGTCCTGCGCATGTTATATTCGCAAGGTGTTCCGCTTGAGGCGCTCGGCATCCGCAATGCCGATGCTGACCCACGCGAAAGCTGGCGGCTGTTTGCCGAACGCTATCATCTGTTTCGGGGAACGCCGTCGCGTATGTGGCTTGATTGGGTGTTTGCCGAGAGCTTTGGCTTGGATGTTCTATTGTCGGCAGACACGTCAGATCATTATTATGACGCGATTACCGCAAAGCTCGAAACCAGTGCATTTCGGCCGCGGGCATTGTTCGAACGCTATAACATTGAGGTTATCGCCACAACCGAGAACCCACTCGATGATTTGCGTCACCATCAAGCGATACGCGACAGCGGCTGGTCCGGCCGTGTCATAACGGCCTATCGCCCTGATCCGGTTATTGACCCCGAATTCGAAGGTTTTGTCGATAATCTGAAAACCCTTTCGGCATTGACCGGTGAGGATTGTTTTAGCTGGAATGGTTATCTGGCTGCCCACCGCCAGCGCCGCGCCTTCTTTGCATCGATGGGGGCGACGTCCACCGATCATGGTCACCCGACCGCGCGTACGGCGGATTTGTCTCATGCCGACGCAGAGGCGCTGTTCGCCCGCGTGGTGCGTGGATCATGCTCCGCCGCTGACGCAGAATTGTTCCGCGCGCAGATGTTGACCGAAATGGCGGGTATGAGCGTTGACGATGGCTTGGTGATGCAAATTCATCCCGGTGCGTTCCGCAACCATAACCCATCGCTGTTCCATCAATTCGGACGCGACAAGGGGGCGGATATTCCGACGTCCACTGGCTATGTGCATGAACTGCACCCGTTGCTGGCTAAGCATGGCAACAATGCCGACCTGACGATCATCCTCTTCACACTCGACGAGACCGCGTACGCGCGCGAACTGGCACCGTTGGCGGGGCACTATCCAGCGCTGAAGCTTGGGCCCGCATGGTGGTTCCACGATAGCCCCGAAGGGATGCGTCGCTTCCGGAACCAGATGACGGAAACCGCTGGTTTCTATAATACGGTGGGCTTCAATGACGACACCCGCGCCTTCTTGTCGATACCGGCGCGCCACGATGTTGCCCGCCGGATCGATTGCGGCTTTCTGGCGCAATTGGTTGCCGAACATCGCATGGACGAATGGGAAGCCGCCGAGCTTGCGGTGGACCTGAGCTATAATCTGGCAAAAGCAGCGTATAAATTATGAGGCTTTCTGACGCCAATCTCGCGCATTTGCCCGTGGCGGTGACACAGCCAGCATATGACCGCGATGCACGCGGCATTGGCATTGTGCATTTCGGTATCGGCGCGTTTCATCGCGCGCATCAGGCAGCCTATACCGACGATGCCATGGCCGCAGAAAGCGGTGATTGGCGCATCTTGGGGGTATCGCTGCGTTCGGGCAATGTGCGCGACCAAATGCGCCCGCAAGACGGCCTCTATGCGCTCGTCGAACAGAGCGCAGATGGCAGCAAGGTCCGCGTCATCGGTTCGGTTGCAGATGTGATCGTCGCTGCGGAAGAACGCGACCGGCTTATCGCGGCCTTGGCCAATCCAGCGACCCATATCATCAGCTTCACCATCACTGAAAAAGGCTATTGCCGCGCGCCGGACGGCGCCATCGACTTTAATGTTGCGGATAGTGGCTCGGTATATGCCTATCTAACTGAAACATTCCGGAATCGGCGTGACGCCGGATCACCGGGCCTGACGTTGATGAGCTGCGACAATCTTGCGGGAAATGGCGCGCAGTTGAAGCGACTGATGATCGCATATCTCCATCGTCATGCGCCCGAGCTTGTCAGCTGGTTCGAAGAAAAATGTGCGTGCCCATCGACGATGGTCGATCGTATCGTTCCGGCAACCACCGAAGCTGACCGGACAAGTATCGCAGCGCTTACGGGCCTGCGCGATGATGCGATGGTGGTGACAGAACCGTTCAGCCAATGGGTAATCGAAGACAATTTTGCGGGGCCGCGCCCAGCTTGGGAAAGGCATGGCGCGTTGATGACATCAAATGTCCATGCTTATGAAGAGGCCAAGCTGCGCCTGCTCAACGGTGCGCATTCCGCGCTTGCCTATTTAGGTTTGAAGCGCGGCCATGAATTTGTGCATCAGGCTATCGCTGATCCTGAATTGGCGGCATTGGCAAACACATTGATACGCGACGAAGCAGCGACCAGTCTGGAGCCAGCGCCGGGACAAGATCTCAACGCATATGCCGACGCATTGATTGCGCGGTTTCAAAACCCCGCGCTCAACCACCGGCTCATTCAAATTGCGATGGATGGCAGCCAGAAAATCCCCCAGCGCTGGTTGGCAACGCTGGCCAGCCAACAGGCGAAGGGGAAACGATGCCCGTCTATCCTGACCGCCATCAGCGGGTGGCTATGCCATATTCGCGGCGACAACGGCTTTGTCGATGACCCTTTGGCAGAGGTTTTGAAAGCAACATGGGCGCAAGCAGGGGCACATGGCATATCCGCCGCCCTGTTCAGTGCTGGCGGAATAATGGCGAGCGGTTGGACGCCAAGCGACGCGGATCTTCTCGAGATCGAACGTCAATTATAGACCATTTCTGCGCGCATAAACCGAGGCTGGATCAGTGCGCGTCCCGTTCGGTGGACATCAAACCCTTGGCGAGTGCAGCCAGAGCTAAGGCAATGAGCACATGATATATGTGCCAAGACACAGCCTCATCAAGCCACGCTGCGCGTCGGATGAACAACGTATCTGCCAGCATCAGGGCGCAACCCGCTGGGATAAGCCACGACCGCGCCGCAGGGTCAGGTCGGGCGACTGATGCAAAGAGCATAATCACCAAGGCCAATAGGAACACAGGGCCGAGTAAAGGTTGCGCGAACAAAAGGATCGCGGTCGCGGCGCACAGGATGAGGGCGATGATCGATATTATGTGTCTACCCGCGGGGCGGAACAGATAGCTGGATAAAATGGCCACGGCACCCGCAAGGCCCAGCAATTGAGACGCACCGGCATGTAAAGCGGCGAGCGCATCCTGTAAGCCAGCCCCAAAACGTACGACGCCGATGAGGGCGGCAACGCCAAAGCAGGCCATCGCAAATGCCGGCAAATTTCGGCCATTTCGCCAAAGCGCATTGCCCGCAAAAATCGTGACCAACACAATGGCGGCGTCGGACAAAGCATAATGGGCGGGCATCATACGCTCGTCACGGATTCTGGCGTATTGCTATTGGGGAGCAAACCAGCCTCCCTTTTAATGTCTTCGGACGTCAACCGTGATCCATCATGGCTCCAACCGGGTGGCGCAAAAATGTAACAAAAGCGCTGCCACAGGCTCAGCCCACGCTGCGACGCATCTTGCACTATCCCGACATATTCGTGCGTTAAGATCGTGAACGGATTAAACGTCTCAAGATTTTTGACCAAGCCATAGTCAACCGGCACGGCGCGGTCCTCCTCGACGAATGTGCCAAACATGCGATCCCAGATGATCAGCGTACCGGCGAAATTAGCGTCCAGATATTCTGGATTGCGGCCATGGTGCACCCTGTGGTGGCTCGGCGTATTGAAAATATATTCAAACCACCGTGGCAAACGGTCGACGGTTTCGGTGTGGAGGAAGAATTGGTAGGTTGCGTTAAGCACCCCGCAAAAAACAACCAATGCCGGATCAAAGCCGATTAAAATCAACGGAATTTTGAGCATCATCGTTCCGGTAAAGTGCTTCATCCAACTTTGGCGCAGCGCAATGGGCATGTTGAAATTGGTGGATGAATGATGGACCACATGCATCGCCCAGCCCCAACGGACGCGGTGGCATATGCGGTGGTGCACGTAAAATCGCAGATCATCGAGCACGAAGCACAATAAGAACGATCCCCACGTGATGGGTATTTCGCCAAGGGCAAAGGGCGCTGTCGCAAATAAAGCGGCGGTGGTGATGAACGCAAAGATGGCATTTACCGGATCGCTTGCGAGCCCCAGAAATATGGATAGCAACGAGTCTTTTGCCGGGACGTTACCCCTACGTTTGAGGAAGCGAATGGCACCCAGTTCAAACAAAATGCCCAGCCCAAAAGCGGCAAGGGATATGACGACCCAATTTTGGTTGATGAGCTGCGTAACTGTCACAAATTTCTCCCCCGCGATTAGCGCAAGGAATAGTCTGGTTGCCGATATAAAAAATTGAATAATAAATGCATATTATGTAATTATTGGAACATGAATATAAATTTGAACAGGCTATCCCGGTTCGTCGTGGTTTATCGCCACAAGAGTTTTAGCCGCGCCGCCAGCGAGCTTGGCATGACGCATTCGGCACTGACCAAATCGGTGCAACTGCTCGAACAAGAACTGGGCGCAGAATTGTTCAACCGGACCACGCGCAGCGTCGTCCCCACCGATGCCGGCAACCGTCTTGCGCACCGCGCAGAGGAGCTTTTGGCGCTAGCGGACCAAATTGGCGATGAGGTATTAACCGGAAGCCGACATCTGCGGCTGATTGCGGGCCCTGCAGTGATCGAAGCATCATTGGCGCCAGCACTTGCCTCATTTTACAAGTCCCATCCTAACATTCGCGTGACGGCGGAAACCCTTCCTCTCGACATAGCCGCAGCGCGGTTACGCCAACGGGAAGCGGACTTGCTGCTTTTCCATTCAACGACCGTCAGCGCCATTCCCGAAAAGCGGTTGTTTCAGATAAGTCGGATAATCGATGAGGCCTATGTCGCGGTTATGCGTCAGGACCATCCCGCGTTGCACCGCGACTTCAGCATTGATGAGATGCTGCGATATAAATGGGCCATTCCCGGCTATGGGAAAATCTACCGCTCTGCCATTCCAACCGACATAGAAGAAAAATATCGCAACGCTGGCTTCCCGCATTACCGCGTTCTCAGCCTCGTGTCGTGCTTGGCGTTGGTCGCCGAAAGCGACATGATTACCTTATTGCCAGCCTCGTTCGCCAATAGGGACGCGCGTGCGCTCGGCCTGACGGTTGTGCCGATGCACCCAAGCTATGCGGCACGCTATGACGTAAGCGCAATCACGCTGAAAAATGGCGGGGCTGACCCTGTGTTGGATGCATTGAAAAACGCCTTTGCGGTACAGGCTGGCATAGGCTGAATTTCGGCAAACATCACCGCGCGATCAGTTGGCCCAATAGACATATTCCTGATCTTTTTTCCATGGCGCGTTGAGCGGAACATCAATCCGGATCGCGCCTTCAAGCAGGCCGGGCCAAAGGGGCTTGGGCAAACCGGCGTTTTGCGTCTCAATCAACTGACGCAGTTCCGCGACGCGCGCCGGATCCTTCGCCGCCAAGTTGACTTGCTCGGTGGGATCAGTGGCGAGGTTGAACAGCCACACTTTGTTGGGCCGTTCGGAAACCTGCAATTTCCAGTCGCCTGCGCGTACCACGCGGTAATGCCCCGAACGCCAGAAGGTCACTTCGCGCTTTGGTCCGGTGCCAAGCAGGTTGAAGCTGTCCATTTTGCGGTCGGTGGGGATGCGCGCACCCGTCGCCGCTGCAATGGTTGCAAACATATCAAGATGCTGCGCGACATCGCTGCGAACCGTCCCCGGCGCGATCTTGCCCGGCCAGCGCATCATCATCGGCACATGAATGCCGCCTTCGAAGAAGGTGCCTTTATAGCCGCGATAGGGCGTGTTGTGATCCTTGATGCCGGTATACCAAGCCCCGCCATTGTCGCTGGTAAAAATAACAAGCGTATTGTTGTCGAGCCCGGTGTCCTTCAACTTTTGCAGCACGTCGCCAATCCGCCGGTCAAGCTGACGCATCATCGCGCCATAGACGCGCTGGGTATGGTCCTTAATCTGCGGTAACGCGTCATAGTCAGATTTCAGCGCCTGCAGCGGCGTATGCGGCGCATTATAGGCGAGGTACATGAAGAAGGGCCGGTTCTTGTTCGCGTCTATTGCGGCCAGTGCATTGTCGGTGAAATAGTCGGTCAGGTGGCCTTTGGGACGAAAGCGCGCACTATCCCCCCAATAGACCGCATGCGGCAGGTTCGCCCATAAGAAGCGGTCGATCGGGTCCCATGGCAGTTTTGCATTGACGACCTGCGGGTCGTCTTCGGCCATAAACAAATCGCCGCCCGCGCGCATGCCAAGGCTTTCGTCAAAGCCTTGCGACGTTGGTCGTAATGGTTTGGCTTCACCCAGATGCCATTTGCCGATGTGGATATTGTGATAGCCCTGGGCCTTCAGTATCTCGGGCAACATGATTTCCGCATTGGGCACGCCCATGTCGGCATAGGCCGGCAGGTCGCGGTTCAGCTCTTCATGATAGATGGTTGGATAGGGTGAATTCCCATCATTATGCGCCAGATTTGAGGCAAATGCCGCTGGAATTGAGGTAAATTCAAAACCGAACCGTGTCGGATAACGCCCCGTCATCAAGGCGGCGCGCGAAGGGGAACAGGTGGCATTGGCGGCATAGCCATTGGCAAAGCTGACGCCCTGTTTGGCGATGGAATCGATGTTCGGAGTCGGCACCGCGCCACCGGCAACCCCGCCACCGTACAGCGAAATGTCGTTCATGCCCAAATCGTCGGCAACAATCAGGATGACGTTAGGCGGACGTTTGCCAGAGGGCGCGACCGCAGGGCCCTGCGCCCATGCAATAGGACGATTTTCGCCAATCGGTTCGCGCCATTCGCTGATGATGCCGGGAATGTAGATTTTATATTGCTGAAAACCCAAATAGCCCGCGCCGATCAACAGCGCCAATGCCCCGATCCATGTCCATTTTTTCATTCTGAGCTCTCCGGTTGGGTTTTGCTTGATCCGCGCATCGACAGCCACAGAAACAATAATATTATCGGTAGCGAAATCAGGCTGGCATAATGTTCGGGCGGGTGATGCCCGCTGACGGGCACATGCTTTATCCAGCCCGACCAGCTCAGCAAAAGGCGCTCGATCAGAGATACCAAAAGGAACAGCGGCACGAGCGCGCGATAGCGTAATGCGACCAAGAGAGTGACAATGCCGTGCGCAATCTGCGTCGCGCCCGCCCAAGCAAACATGCCGAAAATCATCGTTGGATTATGGCTGAGATCAAGCCCTGCAATGACGCCTGCGCCACCATCAGGCAGGAAACTGTGGATCATCCCCGGGACGATCCAGCCAATACCATAGAACGCCAAAAACCACGCAGAGTAACGGGATCCACGATAGTGGATATTTGTACTGGGTGGAAGGAGCGCGTTCATCCGGTGACCGTTAGGACGGCCAGATGCGCAAGCGCCGCCGCAAGTGCCAAGATGAGCGCAACCGTCACGCGCGGGCTGACGTAGAACGACACGACCCGCTGTGTCGGGAATGAAAATGTCGCGAGCGTACCCAGCAGCTTATCGGGATGGCCCTCCATAAAAGCGGGGTCCTTAACCAGCTTTATCATGTCGCGGCGGCTTCGGTAACGCATGAGGCCAAAGATCGTCCAGTCGGGATCCGCCTCGGTGTTCCACGCATCAATATATCCGCCAACCTTGCGTCCGACCATGCCGGGATGGCCGCCATTGCGGAACAAAACTGGCATGAAGCGTTTCGAATAGCGTTTGAGCAGATCAAAGCCTTGGACCATTTGCCCGGTTTTGGGGTCTTCCACCTGCTCCATCTGCGCTTTCACCAGATTGAGCATGACAAACTCGCGGCCGTCATCGGCTTCAAGGAACGCGCGCATCACCTGCGGGCTATTTCCAGTGCCCTCGAAACGCCCCGCCATTTGCGCAAGAAACGCGTCAATTTCGGCAGGTTTCAGTGGGCCTGACCAATTGTCATACCAGAGCCGAAATAACCCATAGGCGAGCAACGCCGTTCCCCAGATTATCCATGCTGTCATGGCCTAATTACCCTTCTTTTTGGCGCGCTCGGCATCGCGCCGCGCTTTTGCGGCTTCTTGACAGGCGGGTGATGTTTTTTTGATATTTTTGATAAGGCAGGCGCGGACATTTTCGCGGCTAAACGTCGCCAATTCTGCGGAGCAGTATTTACGGATATCGGGCATACACGCTTGGCGCACATTGTCTTGCGCCGCCAGTGGTGCAGTTGAAAGCATCAGCGCGGACGCCGCCAAAATGAAGACTGCTTTTGACATCCTTGTCTTATCCTTCACCCAGTTATCTTTTGCGTCCCGCAACGAAGCGGCGGAATATTATTGGCATTAATTGTGCCAAAATATATTTGCAATCGCTTTTGTCGCTTGCGCCAGCGGCCGTTTGCCGCAAAACATGGCCGCATGACCAACGCATCGCACAAAATGACATCACGCGCAGAAGCGCCGCTAGCCGATGGCCGGCGGGAACGCAGCCGGTCTAGCCGATCGAAGATAGTCGCGGCGATGGTTGATCTGGTCGGTAAGGGCGATGTCGCGCCAAGCGCCGCGCGTGTTGCGGAGGTTGCGGGTGTCGGGCTCCGCTCAGTTTTCCGACATTTTGACGATATGGACGAGCTGTATCGCGAAATGGGGGAGGTAATTGCGGCGCAGGTGATGCCCATCATCCTCGAACCGCCCAGCGGCGCTAGCTGGAAGGAAAAGCTGTTCGACATTGCGGAGCGGCGGGCCATGGTTTTCGAAACTATCCTGCCTTATCGGATTTCGGCCAATCTCAAACGCTTTCAATCGCCTTATTTGATGCAGGATTATCGCCGGATGCTGCGGCTCGAATCCGACACGACCGAGGCGCATTTGCCCGTGTCGGTAAAGGCTGATGTGGCGGGTACCCGCAGTCTCAATGTCATATTGAGTTTCCAGACATGGCGACTGTTACGGCATGATCAGGAACTGCCTTTTGAGGATGCCAAGGCCGTTGTGCGGCGTTTGCTGAGCGATGCCATGTCCGGCATGCCGGAGGAATGATGCAACGCGTTGGTCTCGTTCTCGGTCTGCTGCTGCTGTCTGGCTGCGGCGATGCATCTGGGCCGCACGAAACAATGTGCACCGGTTTGCCAGACAATGAAATGGTCTGGGTGCCGGGCGGTAGCTTTGTGATGGGGGACGGTGCGCATTACGCTGAAGAAGGTCCGCCGCAGACGGTTGCCGTTAAGGGGTTTTGGATCGACGCACATGAAGTGACCAACGCCCAATTCGCGGCCTTTGTAAAAGCAACCGGTTACAAGACCATGTCGGAGCGCGATCCGCCCAAGCTGCCCGGTGCGCCGCCCGAAATGCTGGTCCCGGGTTCTGCCGTGTTCAATATCCCGTCCGACGACGATCCGCGTTGGTGGCGCTGGGTCGTGGGGGCGCAATGGCGACATCCCTCCGGCCCGAAAGAGTCCATCGTTGGCCGCGACAACGAACCCGTTGTCCAGATCGCTTACCAAGATGCCGAAGCCTATGCGCGGTGGGCGGGCAAGGAATTGCCGAGCGAGGCACAGTGGGAATATGCCGCGCGCGGCGGTGCAGAGGCTTTGCCGGAACCGGTCGATGCAAAGGGCAAGCCGCAAGCGAATTATTATCAGGGCGTCTTCCCGGTCAAAAACCTGAATAAAGACGGCTATATCAGTCGCGCGCCGGTGGGTTGTTTTAAACCGAACGGATACGGTCTGTATGATATGATCGGCAATGTCTGGGAATGGACGCGCAGCAGCGGTTCGCGCGCCGATGCCAGCGAGCCGGTGAACATCCTAAAAGGCGGATCCTATCTCTGCGCCGCCAATTATTGCGCGCGCTATCGCCCTGCGGCGCGCCAGTTTCAGGAACGCGGACTTGGCACCGACCATATCGGGTTTCGGCTGGTCGATACGAAGAAGGCTGGACCAGCGTCTTGACCCGCCATTGATAATATGACACCGTAAGTGCCAATATAACCAATTTTAGGGATGAATGCATGAAAGTCCTACGCACACCCGATAGCGCCTTTGCCGCAATCGACGATTTCCCTTTTGCGCCAAATTATGTCGAGATTGCCGATCCCTCGGACGGCACGCCCTTGCGTGTGCATTATGTCGACGAAGGCCCCCGCGATGCGCCGGTGGTGCTGATGATGCATGGTGAACCAAGCTGGAGCTATTTGTACCGTCACATGATCGGTCCGGTCGTCGCGGCCGGCTTTCGCGTTGTCGCGCCTGATCTGATTGGCTTTGGTAAATCGGACAAGCCCACGAAAAAAACCGACTATAGCTATGCGCGCCATGTTTGCTGGATGCGCCAGTGGATTGAGGCGGTGGGTCTGAGCAATATGACGCTCGCCTGTCAGGATTGGGGATCGCTGATCGGTCTGCGCCTTGTCGCGGAAATGCCGGATCGCTTTGCCAGTGTCGTGCTGTCCAATGGCGGCTTGCCCGAAGGCGGCCCGCCACCGCGCGCTTTTGCTATCTGGCGCGCCTTTTCAAAATGGAGCCCGTTTTTCCCCATCGGCAGAATCGTCAATGCAGGGGCAAAGCGTGCGCTCCGCGCGGCTGAGATCGCCGCTTATGATGCGCCGTTCCCCGACAGCCGCTACAAGGCCGGCGCGCGGATATTCCCGAGCTTCGTTCCGTTCGAGAACAATGTCGCGATCCCCGACCAGAAACGTGCGTGGCAAGTGTTTGAGAAATGGGACAAGCCATTCCTGTGCTGCTTCAGCGATGGCGATCCCGTCACGCGCGGGGGCGAGAGCCGTTTCATCGGCCGCGTTCCCGGTACAGCGGGCCAGCCGCATTGCACGTTGAAGGGCGGTCACTTCATTCAGGAAAATGATCCGCAGGGCTTCGTCGACTGCATCCTGAAAGTGCGATAGTCATGCAGGTCTTGCGCACGCCCGAGGCGGCTTTCGCCGACCTTCCGGACTACCCGTTTGCGGCACATTATGTTGAGGTTGAAACGCAGGGCACACCAGCCTTGCGGTTGCATTATGTCGATGAAGGCCCCCGCGATGCTGCGCCGATCCTGCTGCTGCATGGAGAGCCGACCTGGTCCTATCTCTACCGCAAATTTGTGCCGCCGCTGACCGCCGCCGGGCACCGCGTGCTGGCACCGGATTTGATCGGCTTTGGCAAGTCAGACAAGCCGGCCAGCCGCGACGATTATAGCTATGAACGCCATGTCGCGTGGATGAGCGATTGGCTGACGCAGATTGATCTCAACAACATCACATTATTCTGTCAGGATTGGGGCGGGCTGATCGGGCTGCGGCTGGTTGCGGCTTTTCCGGATCGTTTTGCCCGGCTGGTGATTTCAAACACTTATTTGCCCGTTGGCGAGAATATTGGTCCGGGTTTTGATGGCTGGCGCGCATTCAGCCAGGCCACGCCTGAATTCAAGAGCGGCCGGATCGTTGATGGCGGCTGTAACCGCGCACTGACGAGCGCTGAGATCGCCGCTTATGATGCGCCGTTTCCTGATGAGAGTTTCAGGGCCGGCGCGCGCCAGTTTCCGGTGCTCGTGCCTGTGACCCTTGACCATCCGTCTGTCGCCGAAAACGTCGCCGCGTGGGCACAGCTTGAACGCTTCGACAAACCGGTGCTCACCTGCTTTGGCAATCAGGACAAGGTGCTCGGTCATCTCGATATAGAAATTCAACGACGCATTCCGGGCGCAATGGGGCAACCGCATTGCCGGATCGATGCCAGCCATTTC